>DASRTO010000440.1:0-22185 GCA_035655915.1 Anaeromyxobacteraceae bacterium | reverse complement strand
CGCCGTGGCGATGGTGATGCCACGCTCCCGCTCCTCCGGCGCCTTGTCGATCTGGTCGTAGGCCATGAAGGCCGCCAGCCCCTTCTGCGCCAAGACCTTGGTGATGGCCGCCGTCAGGGTGGTCTTGCCGTGATCCACGTGGCCGATGGTCCCCACGTTCACGTGCGGCTTGGTACGCTCGAACTTCTCCTTGGCCATCGCTCACGCTCCCGGCCTGCGCCGCACCTTCGCCTAGCTGGAGCCCTCTTCCAGGATTGAACTGGAGACCTCGTCCTTACCAAGGACGCGCTCTGCCGACTGAGCTAAGAGGGCCTCTTTCCTTTCGTCGTCGTCTGGAGCGGGAAACGGGATTCGAACCCGCGACATTCAGCTTGGAAGGCTGACGCTCTACCAACTGAGCTATTCCCGCGTGCGCTGCAGCCTCATTGACTCTTGGTGGAGGGGGGTGGATTCGAACCACCGAAGGCGTATGCCGGCAGATTTACAGTCTGCTCCCTTTGGCCGCTCGGGAACCCCTCCGGTTCCTCTCGTTCTCCGTCACCTCGTTCTCTGCGCTGGCCGGCTGGAGCTGGCGGTGGGACTCGAACCCGCGACCTGCTGCTTACAAGGCAGCTGCTCTACCGACTGAGCTACGCCAGCGAAGCATTTGGAATGTCTCTGCTTTTCGGGTCGCCGCCCGAGGCGACACCTTTCCTGTGGCCATCCAGAAGAGTGAAGCGCCGTCTTGTATTAGACCACTGACCCCCTGTCAAGGCCCTCAATCGCCAGCGTTTTCCCCGGGTCGCGGTCCCGCCCCACCCTTCCTCGCCCGGCGGCGTTGACGCGCCGCTTCATAGAGGCAGATGGCTGCGGCAGCCGAGGCGTTGAGACTCCCTACCCGCCCCGTCATGGGGACCCTGGCCGCCTCGTCGCAGCTGCGCCGGACCAGCGGACGGATGCCGCGCCCCTCCCCGCCCACCACCAGCAGGAGCGGCCCCGAGAGATCCAGCTCCTCGAGGCTCCGCCCGGCGTCGGCGGCGGTGGCCACCGCCCACAGTCCCGCCTCCCGCAGCGACTCCACGGCGCGGGCCAGGTTCACCACCCTCGCCACCGGGCAGTGCTCCACCGCCCCCGCCGAGGCCTTGGCCGCGGCCGGGGTGACGGCGGCGGCCCGGTCCCGGGGGATGACCACCCCGTGCGCCCCCAGGGCGTGGGCCGAGCGCACCACGGCCCCCAGGTTCTGCGGGTCCTCGATGCCGTCCAGCGCCACCAGGAGCGGGGCCTCGCCGCGAGCGCGCGCTGCCGCCAGCAGGTCCTCCACCTCGCGGTAGCGGTAGTCGGCCACCACCGCCACCACCCCCTGGTGGCGCGGGGTACCGGCGATGCGATCCAGGCGGGCCCGGGGCGCCAGCCGCACCTTGGCGCCCGCCTCCCGCCCCAGCCGCGCCAGGTCGGCGAAGGCGCGCTCCCGCTCGCCCCCCTCGGCGAGCCAGAGCTCGGAGAGCCCATCGGCCCCGGCCCGGAGCAGCTCCCGGACCGGGTTCAGGCCGTAGACGGCGCGCACCGGCCTACCGCACCTCGACGGGGAAGGTCGCCTGCCGCACCTGCTTGACGCACCAGGTGTCGGAGCAGATGAAGAAGTCGAGGGCGGCGGTGGCCTCCTGCTTCCCGGCGGCGGTGGCCGCGAAGGGCACCTCGAAGCGCCGGCCCTCGGCCTTGGCGTCCGCCGCGTCCTGGTGCTTGAGCTCGCTCTTCCCCAGCTTCAGGCCCGGGGAGGCCGCGAGCCGGATCTTGAGCGGCGCCTGGGGGTGGATGTGGACCTTGGGCTGGAGCGGCTCGATGGAGAGCACCAGCTTCCCCTTCTCGCCCACCTTGAGGCTGTGGGTGGAGCCGGCGGTCTCCACCCGGTAGCTCCGGGCCGCCTCCTCTCCCGGGTCGGCGGCGCCGGCCGGGCCAGCGGCGAGGGCGGCGGCGGCGAGGGCAACGGCGGCGAGGCGCATGGCGAGGACCTCCGGGGCGGTTCCTATCACGGGAGACGGCCGGCCGCTCCCTGGATTCACGAGGCGGCCGGACGGGCCGGCGCCGCGGGCCGGGCGCGGGAGGCCAGGGCGGCGGCCCGCTCCACGATGGCGGCGGCCACGTCCACGCCGCAGGCCTCTTCGGCCTCGCGGATGCCGGGGGAGCTGTTCACCTCGAAGACCCGCGGCCCGCCCCTCACCTCCAGCATGTCGACGGCGCAGACCTCCAGTCCCACGATGCGGGCCGCCGCCAGGGCGGCTCGCTGGAAGGCCGGGCGCGGCTCCACCGCCTCGAAGCGCGCCCCGCTGGCCAGGGTGCGCGCCATGCGCCCGGTGCGCGGCCGGCGGCGCAGCGCCGCCACCACCCGCCCTCCCACCACCAGCAGCCGGAGATCCCGGCCCCGGCCGCCGAGCAGGTACTGCTGCACGATGACGTTCTGCCCCAGCCCCTGGATGGCCTCCAGGGCCGACTCCAGCGACGGCAACGTCTCGCAGACCATGACCCCGGTCTTCTCCCCCGGCGACACCAGCTTCACCAGCACCGGCATGCCGCCCACCAGCCGCACCATCTCCTTCAGGCCCGACGGGTTCGAGGCCATCACCGTGGTGGGGACGCGCACGCCGCTGGCCGCCAGGAGCTGCAGGCAGCGCATCTTGTTGCGGGTGGCGCTGATGGCCCCGGCCCCGTTCAGCACCGGGATGCCCGAGAGCTCGAGCTGGTTCACTACTGCCAGGCCGTACTGGGTGATGGAGAGGCCGATGCGCGGCACCACCGCGTCGGTGCGGGGGAAGGGCCGCCCACCGTGGTAGAGGGCCGGCCCGGCGCCGCCCAGCCCCAGCTCCACCTCCAGCGGGTCCACCACCCTGACCTGATGCCCGCGCTCCCGCGCCGCCTCCACCAGCCGGCGGGTGGTGTAGATGCGCGCCGAGCGGGAGAGGACGGTGAGGCGCATGCCCGGCGAATGGTACGGGCGCTCCCGGGAAAAAGCGAGGGCGCCGCCCGGGATCGTCTCTCAATGAGATGAGCGCGCCCACCTCGCGAACCACGCGCCCGCGGCCTGGCGGTCCGAGGCGCGCTCGGCGATGCAGGCCTCGATGCGCTCGAGAACCTTGGCCGAACCCTGGCGCATGGACGGATGGCGCGACACGGCCCGTCCCAGGAAGCGCCTGGCCTCGGCGAGCTGCGCCGCGTCGCAGAAGCCGGAGGCGGCGTGTGGCAGCTCCCCCTCGGCGCCGGCGGGCAGCAGGGGGATCATCTCGTCAAGGCTGGCGACGATCTGCGGGAACACCCGGCGCATCGCGGCTGGCCGCTCCGGGAGCAGCACCGGGTCGAGGCGCTCCTGGGGCCGGAGCCGTTCGTCCCTCCACAGGGAGGCGGCGCGCCCGTCGAGCACCGGGTTCTGCGTGCGCGAGAGGGCGTCGAGCACCTGATGGCGCTGTTGCCCATCGGCGATGCCATCGAGGCGGGCCAGCAGCGCGTCGTAGAGCGCCGGGCCCTCCTCCTCGACCGCGACCTCGAGCGCGAGCGCCCTCAGGTCCGGGCTCACCGCCCCTGGATCGAGGGGCCCCCCGGAGAAGCCGGCGAAGGCGCGACCACGCCGGGCGGCCTCGCGGCGAACGGCCGGCTCCCGGGCCACCTCCGCCAGGAAGCCGAGGGTCCGCACCCGAACCCGGCGCGCTGGCTCGCTCTCCCCCGGAGGTCCATCGAAGCCCTGACCGCGGAGGGCCGGGCGGTAGAGCTCGCGTGCGGCCGCCTCCAGGGCCGGGAGGTCCTCCGGGCCGAGGAGGTGCTCGCGGGCGAACGCGATGGCGTCCATGCCGACCGCAGCCACCATGTCGTCGGGGTCGCTGGCCAGGGCCGCCAGCAGGTCCATGGCCGCCGCGTAGGGGAGCGCTCCCACCTGCTGGGCAGCCCTGACGTTCATGGCGAGCGACAGGCGCTCGGCGCCGGAGAGCCGATCCAGGCCGGCCCGGCGCAGCCGATCGAGGTCGGGGGGCGCCAGCGCCCAGCGGTAGTAGCCGACTCCCCCGGCGTCGGGCATCAGCCAGGCGGGACACCCGTCACCCAGCTCCAGCACCGCCCCCGCGGGAGGGACGAGCAGGCATCGGGTCGCCGGGGGGCCCTGGGCCTGGAAGCGGACGCAAACCGGGATCTCCCAGGCGCCGCCCGGCGCCGATGCGCCGCGCAGCGCGTGGCGTCGCTGGGTGAAGCGGGCTCGGGCGCCGTCGCCGCACTGGGTCTCCACCGCCACCAGCGGCACCCCGGGCCGGTCGACGAAGCCCGAGAAGGGCCCCGACACGTCCCGCCCAGCCGATTGCGACCACGCCGCCAGCAGCGCCTCAGTCGACCCGGTCCCGTCGGCGTGCGCGGCGATGTAGGACCGCAGTCCCTGCCGGAACGGCTCTGCCCCCAGCCAGCGCTCGAAGGTGGCCAGCACGGCCATGCCCTTCTGGTAGGTGAGGCCGTCGAACTGGTCCCAGATCTCCTCGCTGCGGCGCAGCGGCTGGCGGATCGCCCGTGCGCTCGTCAGCGCGTCGTCCACCATGACCGAATCGACGAGCCGGATCTGCCGCATCCCCAGTCCCCAGTCCGGATGATGGGCGTCGGCGATGCGGACCCCGAGGAACTGGGCGAACGACTCGTTCAGCCACGCCTCGGTCCACCAGGGCAGCGTGACCAGGTTTCCGAACCACTGGTGGGCCATCTCGTGCGCCATCACCGCGGCCACCCGGGCCATGCGGTCCTCGTCCGGGCGGACGGGATCGACCAGGAGCCGGGAGTCGCGATAGAGGATCGCGCCGGCGTTCTCCATGGCCCCGGCGATGAACTCGGAGGCGGCCAGGTGATCGAGCTTGTCGTACGGGTAGGGAATGCCCATCCAACGCTCCAGGGCGACCAGCATCTCGTTCCCCGCCGCCAGCGCGAAGGCCAGCTCGCGCCCGCGGCCCCGCGGCGCCAGGCCCCGCACCGGCAGCGGGCGGCGGCGCACCTCGTTGGGAGGGAGGGACGCCTCCACCACGTCGAAGGGCCCGGCCGCGAAGAACACCAGGTAGGTGGGGAGCGGGCGGGTGGTGGCGAACCGCACCCGCTTCCGCCCGCCGGGGAGGGCCTCCTCGCTCCGGGCGGCCGAATTCGACACCACCACGTCACCGGACCGGGCCATGAGGGTGACGTCGAAGGGGGTCTTGAACCGCGGCTCGTCGAAGCCCGGGAAGGCGCGGCGGGCGTCGAGGGCCTCGAACTGCGTCACCGCGTAGGCGTCCGGCCCGCTCCGGGAGAGGTACAGGCCCACCAACTGCGTGTTCCAGGGAGCCTCCCAGGCCAGGCGCAGCTTCGCCGGTCCAGGCCCCACCGCGTGGGGAAGCACCAGTCGCGCCACGCCCTCGGACGTGACCTGCTGGTAGCGCGCCGGGACGGGCTTCTCTCCCCGCTCCTCGAGGGTGGCCTCCTTCACGCGGAGGTCGCGCCCGTGCAGCCAGATGACCCGCCGCGGAGACGAGAGCACGACCTCGATGGTCGCAGCCCCCTGGACATGCTCCAACGACGGGGTGATGTCGAGGTCGAGGGAATAGCGCTCCGGGCGCACGTCGGCCGGGAGCTGCAAGACGGGGACCGGCTCGTCACCAAGGGGAGAACCCTCGCCATGCCCCTGGACCGCATCGATCCTCGGGGTGGTGCAGGCGCCCAGCGCCGCCAACGCGAGGGTGATTCGGCGCTGGGGCATGGCGGCCTCCGGGCGCATCGTGAACGCAGCCGACGACGAGCGATCTGCTCGCGGCCCGCCCGCCGGCCGCGAGCACGCCTGGTACGTATACGACACCCCTTCGCCCGGAGTAAGGCGAACGCCCCTTGCGGGATGGCGGGGTGCCTATCAGACCTGCTTGAACTCCGCGTCGACGACGTCGTCCTTCTTCTTCTCGTCCTTCTTGGGGGCGCCGGGTTCCCCGGCGGCCGGGCCTGCGCTCTTGTAGAGCTCCTCGGCGGCCTTGTGGCTGGCGCGCTCCAGCCGCTCCACCGCCGCCTTGACCTCCTCGGGGCTGCCCTTCTCGCGCACCCGGTGCACCTCGGCCACGCCCTCCTCGAGCTCCTTCACCACCGCGGCCGGGAGCTTGTCCTTGTTCTCCTTGAGGAGCTTCTCCATCTGGTAGGCCAGGTTCTCGGCGCGGTTGCGCTGCTCGATCTCCTCGCGCTTCTTCTTGTCCTCGCCCTCGTGGGAGCGGGCGTCGGCCACCATCTTCTCCACCTCGTCCTTGGCCAGGCCCGAGGAGTGGGTGATGGTGATCTTTTGCTCCTTGCCCGTCCCCTTGTCCTTGGCGGAGACGTTGAGGATGCCGTTGGCGTCGATGTCGAAGGTGACCTCGATCTGCGGCAGGCCGCGCGGCGCCGGGGGGATGCCCTCCAGGTGGAAGCGCCCCAGGGTGCGGTTGTCGCGGGCCATGTCGCGCTCGCCCTGCAGCACGTGGATCTCCACCGAGGTCTGGTTGTCGGCGGCGGTGGAGAAGACCTCCGAGCGCTTGCAGGGGATGGTGGTGTTTCGCTCGATGAGCCGGGTCATGACCCCGCCCAGCGTCTCCACGCCCAGCGAGAGCGGGGTGACGTCCAGGAGCAGGATGTCCTTGACCTCGCCGGAGAGCACGCCGGCCTGCACCGCCGCGCCCACTGCCACCACCTCGTCCGGGTTCACGGAGCGGTTCGGCTCCTTGCCGAAGAACGACTTCACCGTCTCCAGGATCTTGGGCATGCGGGTCTGCCCGCCCACCATCACCACCTCGTCGACCTGGCGGGGCTCGAGCTTGGCGTCGGCCAGGCACTTCCGGGTCGGCTCGATGGAGCGCTGGATGAGGTCCTCCACCATGGACTCCAGCCTGGCCCGCGAGAGCTTCATGGAGAGGTGCTTGGGCCCGGTCTGGTCGGCGGTGAGGAAGGGCAGGTTGATCTCGGTCTCCACCATCGAGGAGAGCTCGATCTTGGCCTTCTCGGCGGCCTCCTTGAGGCGCTGCAGCACCATCTTGTCCTTGGAGACGTCGATGCCGTGGTCCTTCTTGAACTCGGCGATGAGCCAGTCCATGATGCGCTGATCGATGTTGTCGCCGCCGAGGTGAGTGTCGCCGTTGGTGGCCAGCACCTCGACCACGTTCTCCCCCACCTCCAGGATGGAGATGTCGAAGGTGCCGCCGCCGAAGTCGTAGACGGCGATCTTCTCGTTCTTCTTCTTGTCCAGGCCGTAGGCCAGCGCCGCGGCGGTGGGCTCGTTGACGATGCGCTTCACCACCAGGCCGGCGATCTCGCCGGCGTCCTTGGTGGCCTGCCGCTGCGAGTCGTTGAAGTAGGCCGGCACGGTGATGACCGCCTCGGTCACCTTGTCGCCGAGGTAGTTCTCGGCGGCCCGCTTGAGCTTCAAGAGCACCTGGGCGCTGATCTCCGGAGGGGAGAACTGCTTGCCGTCGATCTCCACCCGGGCGTCCCCGCGCTCCCCCTCCACCACCCGGTAGGGGACCCGCCGGATCTCCTCCTGGATCTCGGAGAAGCGGCGCCCCATGAAGCGCTTGATGCTGTAGACCGTCCGCTCCGGGTTGGTGATGGCCTGGCGCTTCGCGACCTGTCCCACCAGCCGTTCGTCGTCCTTGGTGTACCCCACCACCGAGGGCGTGAGGCGGGACCCCTCCTCGTTGGTGATGACCACCGGGTCCTTCCCCTCCATCACGGCAACGACGGAGTTGGTGGTGCCGAGGTCGATGCCGATGATCTTGGCCATGAAATCCTCCTGTCGCGGGGCAACTTAAGTCCCCTGGGCGCCCTGTCAAACGCCCGATCCGGCCTTCCCGAACGCGGAGCCAAGGTGCGTAGCCCGCTTCGCATCCTGGAACCCGGGCTACCCGCCTGAAACCCACAACCGGCATCGCCTCCACAAGCCAACATGCCGATACGCCTCATGAGTTCCAGGATGACGCGTCGTGGCACCCGGCTTGCTGCCAAAGCGTGACGCTGCTGTCACGGTCGGGGTGGGGAAACTGAGGAGCCGAATGGAACCGCTGCTGGTCAGGCATGCGCCGGCGTCGCCCATCGCGGTGCTGCTCAACGCCAATGCCAGCTCGGTGAACGCCCGGTTGACCGCCCAGCTGCAAGGGGTGGTCCCGGCCGAGCACCTGTTCCTCTCCCGCTGCGCCGAGGAGGCCCACCGCATCGCCGACACGGTGATCGACCGGGCCTACGGGACGGTCTTCACCGGCGGGGGCGATGGGACCTTCGTCTCCTGGGTGAACCACATCCTTGACCGTGCCGAGCGGCAGGAGGCGCCCCCGCCGCGCTTCGGCGTTCTGCCCCTGGGCACAGGCAACGCCGTGGCCGAGGTGGTGGGGGCAAAGCGCCGGGGCCTCCTGGAGGACCTGCGCCGATATCTCCGCGGCGAGGTGCCATACTTCCGCGAGCTCGACCTCCTCACCGTGGAGGGCCGCCGCACCCCATTCGCCGGGCTCGGCGTCGATGCGGCGATCCTCAACGACTACCACTGGTTGCGCAACCGGCTGACCGGCACCCGCCTCTCCCGCCTGGCCACCGGCGTGCGCGGCTACGGCCTCGCCATCGCGGTGCGCTCCGCGCCTCGCCAGATCGCGCAGCGGCGCCCCGCCCACTGCGAGATCGTGAACACCGGAGCGGCCGCCTGGCACCTCGACGCCCAGGGACGGCGGGTGGGGCGGCCGGTGGAACATGGCAATCTGCTTTACGCTGGCCCGTGCATCCTGGCCGCCGCCGGGACGGTCCCCTACTACGGATTCGGCCTCAAGGCCTTCCCCTTCGCCCTCTCCCGCGCAGGGACCATGCAGCTCCGGCTGGTGACCGATATCGGCGTGGCCTCGCTCTTGTGGAACGTGCCGCGCATCTGGAAGGGCTCGTTCTCCCACCCCGGCCTCCTGGACTTCCAGGTCGAGCGGGCCGAGCTGACCTTCGACCGCCCGGTGCCGCTGCAGGTCGGCGGCGACGCCGAGGGAGAGCGCCAGCGCGTCACCTTCGGCATGGCGCCCCACGGCGTCGAGGTGGTCGACTTCGCGGGCTGCCCGATCCAGGCAATGGCCTGAGGCGCTATCGCCGCTACCGGGCCTGGGGGTGGCCGCCGCGCCGGACACCACACCTGGTGGACGCGGCCGAGCCGGCGCCCCGTCGGAGCCCCGGCGGGGGACGAGCCTGGACAAGCCCCCGCCCTAGGTCACGGCAGGGCGGGCCCTTGTGGCCCGCCGGTGGCGGTGCCGCCGGATCCACGCAGGCGCGGCGCATCACAGGTAGTAGACGACGCGCCCGTCCCGCTGCAGGGCCTGGTACACCGCCCGGCGCTGCTCCTCGGAGGCGAGCCAGGCCACCACCGATACCGAGTGGTATCGCCCGCCGCTCGAGGCGCGCACCCGGACCCGTTCCGGCGGGGCCGCGCCCACCACCGCCTCCACCAGGCGCCGGGCGTGCTCGGCGAAGTCGTCGCCGGCCAGCCCCATGATCTTGAACTCGTACTCCAAGGGGTAGGACAGCAGCGCCGCCGCCTCGTCGGAGCCCCCGCGCCCGTCGCGGTGCACCCTGCCCCCGCCTACAGCAGGTTCGCCGCCAGCTCGGCCAGCGGCGACCGCTCGCCCTTGTGCATGGTGATGTGCCCCGCCAGCCGCTCGGTCTTGAAGCGGTTGGCCACGTGGATGAGCCCGTTGTTGGTCTGGTCCACGTAGGGGTTGTCGATCTGGTAGGGGTCGCCGGTGAGGACGATCTTGGTGCCGTCGCCCACCCGGGTGATGATGGTCTTCACCTCGTGGGGCGTCAGGTTCTGCGCCTCGTCGACGATGATGTACTGGTTGGGGATGGAGCGCCCCCGGATGTAGGTTAGGGGTTCGATTTCCAGAATTCCCAGGTCCATGAGCTCGTGGTAGCCGCGCCCCTGCTTCTTCTCGGAGCGGGACAGGTTCATGAGGTACTCGACGTTGTCGAAGATGGGCTGCATCCAGGGGTTGAGCTTCTCCTCCACGTCGCCGGGGAGGTAGCCGATGTCGCGGCCCAGCGGGAAGATGGGCCGCGACACCAGAAGCTTCTGGTAGACGTTCTCCTCCATGGTCTTCTGGAGCCCGGCGGCGATGGCGAGGAGCGTCTTGCCGGTGCCGGCCTTGCCCACGATGGTCACCAGCCGGACTTCGTCGTTGAGGAGCAGGTCCATGGCGAAGGACTGCTCCTTGTTGCGAGGGCGGATGCCCCACACCCCCTCCTTGGGGAACTTGATGAGCGGGACGTACCCCTGCCGGGCGGCGTTGTACTTGCCGACGGCGCTGTGCTGGGCGTTGTCCCGGTCGCGCAGCACCACGAACTCGTTGGGGGGCGGGGGGTCGCCACCGTCCGCCGGGTAGGGCACGAAGCCCCCGGTGTAGAAGTCGTTGACGGCCTGGCCGCCCACGTCGCGGTCGTCCACCCCGCTCCACAGCTCGTCGAGGGCCACCTCCTCGACGTCGTAGTCCTCGGCCCGGAGGCCCAGCGCGTCGGCGCGGATGCGCAGGTTGGTGTCCTTGGTGACGAACACCGCGGGCAACTCCTGCTCCCGGTCGCGCACCTCCACCGCCACCGCCAGGATGCGGTCGTCGACGTTGTTGTGCCCCACCGCCCATTCCGCCGGCAGGTTCCGCTCCGCGAACAGGACCCGGATCGACCCCTTGCCCTCGCCCAGCCCCACCCCCTCGCGCAGCGTGCCCCGGGCGCGGAACTCGTCCAGGTACCGGGCCACCTGCCGGGCGTTGCGCCCCAGCGAGGAGAGGTCGCGCTTGAAGTTGTCGATCTCCTCGATGACGTAGATGGGCACCACGACGTTGTTGTCGTCGAAGGCGAAGAGGGACCGCGGGTCGTGCAGGAGGACGTTGGTGTCGAGGATGAAGTTCTTCTTCAAGGCCGGGCGGCTCCGGGGGATGGCGCCGGTGCGGGCGCAGCCGCGATCTTAGCAGGCGGCCCGCCGGTCAGCGAGCCGTGGCCCGAGCGAGCCCCTACCCGGCCCGCCCGGCTCCGCTGGCGCGCCGCGACGGCCGCAGCTGGGCCGAGGTGACGGTCCGGTTCCGCCCGCTCCGCTTGGCGTGGTAGAGGCAGGCGTCGCACAGCTCCACCAGCTCGGCCTTGCGCCGGCCGTCGTCGGGGAAGGTGGCCACCCCCAGCGACACCGTGACCCGGAGCGACCCCAGCTCGGTGGCGAAGGAGAGGGCCCCGACCTTCTCGCGGATGCGCTCGGCGATGATGCGGCCGCCGGCGGCGTCGGTCTCGGGCATGACCACCGCGAACTCCTCGCCCCCGTAGCGGGCTGTGAGGTCGGTGGCCCGAGCTTCCTTCAGCAGCGCTCGCGCCACCCCGCGCAGGACCTGGTCGCCCACCGGGTGGCCGTACGTGTCGTTCACCGACTTGAAGTGGTCGATGTCGCACAGGATGAGGGAGAGGCGCTTGCCGTAACGCTGCGAGGCCAGCAGGTGCTCGTCGAGGCGCGCCTGGAAGGTGCGGTGGTTGGCGACGCCGGTGAGCCCGTCGGTGGTGGCGAGCTTCTCGGTCTCGGCGAAGAGGCGCGCCCGCAGCAGGGCGTCGCCGGCCTGGAGGGCGATGACCTCCAGTTGGCGCACCGCGTCGCGGCCATAGGCCTCGCGCCTGCGCGAGCCGAGCACCAGCGTGCCGAGCACCTGCTCCCCCGCCTTCAGCGGAAAGATGCGCAGCGATTCCAGCCCCTTGAGCCGCGTGCGCCCGTCGAAGACCAGCGCTTCGGGGATGCGGATCTCCCTGCCCGGCAACGTCGACCCGAGCTTCACCGCCGCGGCCACCAGGCCGCCGTTGTCGGGGAAGGAGACCCCCTCCAGCGGCGGGGTCCGGCCCTCGCCGGCCTCCAGCGACACCCGGGCCACCCGGTGGGTCGCCCTCCCCTCGCCGCCCTCCACCACCGTCACGGCGCCGAAGTCCACCGGGACCATCGAGGCCGCCACCTGCAGGGTGGCGTCGAAGACCTCGCGCGGCTTGGCGGTGCGGTTGAGCCGCTCGATGGCGGCGTAGAAGCGGTCCTTCTCGTCGCGGGCCCGCTGCAAGTCGGCCATGAGGCGCTCGGCCGCCACCGCCCGCACCAGCTCGGCGGCGAGCTTGCCGAGGAGCGCCTCGTCCTCCTCGCCGAAGGGGAGGTCCTCCACCCGGTCGGCCAGCAGCACCCCGCGCACGTGCCCGCCGCGGCGGTCGACCAGGGGCGTCGCCAGCAGCGCCCGGGGACGGGTCCCGTCCTCGTAGTAGCTGCCGGACCGCACCTCGCCCGCCAGCCGGACCGCCGCCGCCCGCGCCACCACCCCGCCCAGCGCCCCCTCGCCGGCCGGGAGCCGCGGCGCCACGCGCTCGCTCCGCGAGCGGCACTCGCGCAGCACCAGCCAGGCGTCGTCGGCGGTGAGCAGGTACACGGCGGCGGTGTGGCTCCTGAGCGCGGCCTCGGCCACCTCCAGGGCCCCGCGCACCGCGGCCTCGATCTCCACCACCGAGGCCTCGGCCATGCGTCGATCCCGGTCGCCGCCACCCTCCCCGCCGCTCCCCGGCGCCAGCAGCCGGAACTCCCGCGCCCGCTCCTCGATCTCCCGGAGCCGCCGCTGCACCGCGGAACGCTCGGCCCGGCGGCTGGCGGCCAGCTGCGCCCACAGCACCGCGTGGTAGAGGGCCGCGAACAGCACCACGAACCCGGCGCGGGCCGCCACCGCGGGAAGCTCCTCCCGGGGGGCGCCCCGCCCCTGCCAGGCGAGGGCCTCCAGCCCCACCGCGAAGCCCACCAGGAGCAGCCCCACCCGGCGCGGCAGGAAGGAGACCAGGAAGGCCATGACCAGGTACACCACCGGCTGCAGCGGCCCCTCCGCGCCACCCCCGGCGGTCCGCGCCACCAGGTGGGCCACCACCACGAAGAGCGCCCCCAGCTCCAGGTGCTCGCGGGTCGTCCCGGCCCGGCCGGCCGCCGAGGCCCGCGCCTGGCGCAGCACCGCGCCGCCCAGGGCCAGGAGCAGCAGCCCTCCCGTCGCGGCCTGGGGCCAGCCCAGCGCCGTGCCCCCGAAGTCGTCGCGCCACAGGAACGCCGTGCAGGCCGCCACCGCCGCCGCCGGCACCGAGCCCAGCAGGAGGCGCAGCGCCCGGCGCCGCCGGGCGCGTCCCAGCAGGCCGGCCTCGCGGAAGAGGGCGCCCCGGGCCCGAGCCAGGGCCGGTGGGCGCCGCTGGGCCTCGATCCGCTCCCGCAGGCTCGGGCGGGCGGGGACGGCCCGGGGACGCCTCACCGCGAGCCGCCCTCGCGTCCGTCCAGCTGGATCACGGTCTCGCCCGGCTTGACCAGGTTCAGGTCCTCCCGGGCGGCCCGTTCCAGGGCCGCCGGGTCGCCGGCCAGCGCCCGCGCCTCGCGGCGCAGCCTCAGCACCTCCTGGCGCAGGCGGGCGTTGTCGTCATCGAGGCGTCGAGCCGCCTCCTCGAGCGCCGCCGGGCCGCGCCGGGACAGGTGGCCGTAGGCGGTCCAGGCCCCGAGCGCGGCCACCGCCGCGAGGTAGGCCGGGATCCAGATGCGCCTTGGGTGCGAGGGCATGGTCGGGCCGCGGGCGACTCGATCACCGTAGCAGCCGCGACCCCGAAGTCCAGAAATCGGCCGATTGCGGGATCCCGCCAACCCGGCGCGGGACCGACGACGCCGGCGCGGCGAGCACTCTCGTCCCCGCCTGGCTATGGGAGTGGCCCGGTGTCCCTCCTCGCCGCGGCCCCCGTCGCCCTGGCCCTCCTCGCCGCCGCCCCGGGGGCGCCCGAGGAGGAGCCGGGCCTGTACGCCGAGACCCGCCCCTCGATGTCCACGCTGGTCTCCATCACCGTGGCCGGGGCCCGGCCCGAGCTGGCGGCCCGCGCCGCCCGGGCCGCCTTCGCCGAGTTCGCGCGCGTGGAGGCCACCATGAACGAGTGGCGCCCGGACTCGCCCCTCTCGGCCCTGAACGCCGCCGCCGGGAGCGGCGGGTTCACCCCGCTCCCCGGGGACCTGTGCCAGGTGCTGCGGCTCGCGCTCTCTGGCGCGTCCCGGACCGGCGGGCTCTTCGACCCCACCTGGGCGGCACTGAGGGGCCTGTGGCGCTTCGGCGACGGCGAGGCGGGCGACGTACCCTCCGTGGAGGCGCTGGCGGCGCGCTGCCCGCTCGTCTCGTGGCGCGGGGTCACCGTGCAGGGGCGGCCGGGCGCCGGCTGCCGGGCCAGGCTCGAGCGCCCGGGGATGCAGGTCGGCCTGGGGGGCATCGCCAAGGGGTGGGCCGTGGACCGGGCCGCGGCGGCGCTGCGCTCGGCGGGGCTGCGCCACTTCCTGGTGCAGGCCGGCGGGGACCTCTACGCCTCGGGGCGGCGCGGCGACCGGCCCTGGCGCGTGGGCCTGAGGGACCCCCGGGGCGGCCCGGCCGAGGCCTTCGCCTGGCTCGACCTGCGCGACCAGGCCCTGTCCACCAGCGGCGACTACGAGCATTTCTTCGCCCGCGACGGTGTCCGCTACCACCACGTCATCGATCCGCGCACCTGCCGGCCCGCCGCCGCCAGCCGCGCCGCCAGCGTCCTGGCCGGCAGCGCCGTGGAGGCCGAGGTCCTCTCCAAGGCCGCCTTCGTGCTGGGGCGGGAGGAGGCCCTGGCGCTCGCCGCCCGGGCCGGCGCCGAGGCGGTGCTGGTCACCGCGGGGAACCGGGTGGTGGCCTCGCCCTCGCTGGCGAGGCGGCTCGAGTGGCGACCGCCGTCCCCCTGAGTGGCCCCCCGGCCTGGCTCGCGGCGGCCAGGCCGGCGCAGGGGCGGGCCACGAGGCCCTCCCTCGGGGCGGCGGGATCGTCCGCGTCCGGAACGGCCGCTCCGGCGGCCCGGGGCGCCCCGCGGAAGAGCGCCAGCAGGAGCGCCATCCAGGCGAGGAGCGTGGCCTCGAATCCCGCGAAGGCGGCGATCTTCAGCCAGGCCAGGCCGGGCCAGAGGAAGCGGATGCCGAAGCCCGCGGCGATGCCCGCCAGCGCGCTCCCGAAGGCCACCCCGGAGAAAAGCGCCAGGGGGCGCGGCCGGAGCACCGCCGCGAACCCCACCAGGTGGGCGGTGACGAGCAGGGTCAGGGGAACGGCCAGGAGATGCGGGACCGCCACCTCCAGAAGCCCCTCGAGCGATCGGGGCCGGCGGAACGCCGCCTCCGAGCCCAGGTAGAAGGCGCGCACCGCCTCGGGCGAGAGTCCGATCTTGCGCACGAAGAGCACCGCCGCGCCAGCAGCGCCGATCCCCAGCATGAGCGCGAATGCCGCCAGGGGCCAGCGGAACGGGGCGAGCCGCGGGTCACGCATCCGGTCGCCTCGCCTGCGCTCCGAAGCGGGCAAAGGCCACCAGAGAGGCGGCCAGGAGCCCCAGGGTGGCGGCCGCGAAGCCGGCCAGGTGCAGCAGCGCCCAGCCGGGAAAACCCGGGCCCAGCGCCGGGAGGAGCGGGGCCCCCAGGTCGAGGAGCGCCCCTGCCGTGGAGACCGCCAGCAGTCCGCCGCGCAGTCGCGGGCTCGCGGGCGACGCCGCCAGGAGCGAGCCCAGCGTCAGTAGCAGGAAGCCGTAGAGGAAGGCGCCGGCGTGCAGCGCCTCCCAGGCGGCCACCGAGCCGAAGCGCTGCCCGTCGGGGCGGTAGAGCGCCTCCACCCCCGCCGGCCCGAGCGCGCCCCGGGCGGCGCGCTGCGCCGCCCCGGCCACGAGCAGCAGCACCGCGAAGGCCAGGAAGGCGCGCACCGGCGGACGGGCTCGCGCCAGGGCGTCCGGCGCCCGGTTGACGAGGAACCTCACGGCACCTCTCCCTTCCGTCGCGCCCCCTGCAGGGCCCGCAGGAGCCAGCGGGAGCGCTCGGCGATCCCGCGCGCCGAGAGCGTGGCCCCGGCGATGGGGAGGAGGTCGTCCCCAACCGCCAGGCGGTCCTCCGCCCCCTTGCCATGGAGCTGCGCCAGCCAGCGCTCGGCGGGCTGGTACTCCGGGGGCTCCAGGAAGGCGAGGATGACGATGCGCCGGATGCGGCCATCGGGCTCGAAGGCGATGGCGAAGGTCTCGCGCTTGGTGCGGACCACGTGGGAGTGGATGGCGGCGTAGCCGGCGATGGCGCTGCCGCGGCGGGCCGTGTAGAAGGTCACCATCCGATCGTCCACCCGGGCCCTGGCCAGCTCGGCGAGGCGCGCCGCGGTTGCGTCGTCGAGGAGCAGGTCCCGCGCCTCGAAGCGCTCGGCCTCGGGAAAGAGGGCATGGAGCGCCTCCGACTCGCGGGAGCGGGGCGCCTCGCCGGCCCCTGCTGGCCCGGCGAGCGCGGCCGCCGCCAGGGCCGCCAGGCTGGCGCGGAAGGCGCGCATGCCTAGAACACCAGCCCGATGCCCAGGTTGACCTGCTCCGCCGGGGCGGCGCCAGCGGCCTGGCTGGTCTTGCGCTGGTAGTCGGCCTTGGCCACGACGTTGGGGATGGGCTTGTAGCCGAGGCCGGCGGTCCAGGTGACGGTGTCCAGGGCCGGGTCCCGCACCCCGCCCTGGGGAACCTGGTCGTGGAGGTCCATGGCCTCGAGGCGCACGAAGGGCGTGAGCGCCTGCTCCCACTCCGGCGCCAGGGCCGAGAACAGGTCGTAGCCCGCCTCCAGGTAGCCGCCCTGGACCCGGCTCCCGATGACCGCGGTGCCGGAGAGGCCCAGCGCGGCCGAGATCCGCCCGGCGTCCCCCAGGGTCCCCATGACGTACAGGGCGCGCAGCTGCAGGCCCCTCCAGGCCAGGGCGGCGTGGGTCTCGGCGATCAGCACCTCGGCCCGGATGGGCTGGCCGGCGGCGTCGCGGGCGCCCTGCCCCGCCCGGCCCCCGTAGACGGCCGCGGCCAGCAGCGCCGGACCGAGGTCGTAGCTCAGCGACAGGACCCCGGCCCAGCTCTCGGCCGGGGCCTCGAAGCCGTCGGTGCGGGCGCGGCGCAGCCAGGTGGGGGCGGTGAGGGGCTCCGCGCCGAGCACGTCCAGGCCCCCGAGGAGGTAGGCCTTGTAGCGCAGCCCGGCCACCTCGCCGTAGAGGCCGATCCCGTTCTCGTGCCAGGTGGAGGGGATGAGGTTGCGCTCCACCTCGGGGCGGAACACGCCGTTGAAGAAGGGCGGCTCGTGCATCTCGTTCACGAAGCCGAGCGGCACCAGCACGTTGCCGACCCGCAGCCGCAGGAGGTCGGAGAGGAGGAAGTCCAGGTAGGCGAACTCCACGCCCACCTCGCGCCCGCCGTGCTCGAGCTCGATCTCGGAGTTGAAGAGGATCGTCCGGCTGAACCGGTAGCCGGCGTAGAGCACCAGGCGCAGGACGTCGGTCTGGTCGGTGCGGTCGTCGAGGTAGTCGGCGTAGGTGATCTCGCCGTACCCGCCGATGGCGAGCCCCTTCGGCTGGTAGTAGACCTTGGAGGCCGCTGGGCCCATGCCGGCCCAGGACTTGTACTCGAGGTCGGGGATCCCGATCTCCAGCTTGAGCCGGCGCAGCTCCTCCGCCAGCGCCTGCACCTCGGCCTGGGTGGCGGGCTCCTTGCCCTGGGCCGCCGGGGCCTGCTGGGCGGGCTGCGGCTGGGCTGGAGCCGGCTCGGGCGGCGCGGGCGCCTGAGCGAGAGCGGTGGGGAAGGTCAGCAGGGTAGAGAGAACGGCGACGGCGGTGCGCGCGCTAGGCATCCATGTGGTGTGGGGCGCTGTCGGCCTCTGTTCCTTTCGGGTGTCGAAGGCTCCGGGTGGAATCCGGCGGCGCCGGGAGCCCACCGCCGCCCTCGGGGTCAGCGTTCCAGCGGCTTCACGTAGATCTCGCCGGCGATCTCCGGGTCGAGGGCGATGGTGGTCTCGCCCACCTCGATGACGTACGAGGGGGCCCGCTGGTGCAGGCGCAGCTCGCTGCCGGGGACGACGCCCAGGGCGGCCAGGCGGTCCATCCGGTCGTGGAACTTGGGGGCGATGAAGACGATGCGGCCGGTGGCGCCGAGCTGGAAGTGCCTGAGCCCGGTCACCAGGGGGCGCACCGTCCGCTGGAACGTGCCGCAGCAGTCGCCGGGCGGGATGGCCTTGCCGTGCGGGCAAGTGGGCGGGTGCCCCAGCAGCGTGCACACCGAGTCGGTGGCCTCCGGGGAGAGGATGTGCTCGAACTCGCAGGCCTGGCTCTCCATGGTGCCCTCGGAGGCGTCGAGCAGGTCGCGGAAGAGCCGCTCGGCCAGGCGGTGGCGCCGCACCACCCCCCGGGCCCGTCGCTCCCCCTCCTCGCTGAGGCGCACCCGGGGCCCCTCCGCCTGGACCAGGCCCAGCCGTTCCAGCTCGCTCAGGTCCTCGGCCCCCGACCCGGCGGCGTGGACGCCGGCGTGCGCCAGCACCGCTGACGACTCGTCCCGCCCCGCCTCGCGCTCGGTGTAGACGGCCTCCAGCAGCTCCTCCAGCTTTCGCGCCTCGAGGGTCACGGCGTCTCCCTGGGACGGACCCGCCCGCGCTCCAGCCACGCCCGCAGCCGGCCGGCCAGCCCGGTCTCCTGCGGGAAGCTGTAGCCGCACGACGGGCAGCACACCACCCGGCACCCGGTGGCCAGGGGGCAGCTCGGGCGGCAGCCCTGACCCTCGGCATCGAAGTCCGCCCCGCACAGGGAACAGCGCTCTCTCCTCTGGATCACGGCCGGCACGGTTTCGGTTTCTCTCCTGGCGGGGCTCAATAGAACCGCCGCATGAGCAGGTTCACGGTCGCTCCCACGCCCACCGAGAAGGGGAGGATGAAGCCGGCAATGGCCAGGCCGGTCTTCCAGCCGCGCTCCTTCAGGATCATGAAGAAGTTGGCGATGCAGGGGATGAAGAGGGTGATGGTCACCAGGGCCACCGTCACCTCGATGTTCATCTCCCTGGTCATGGCGCCGGCCTTCATGGCCGGCTCGTAGTGCACGAAGAGCCCGGCGGCGGCGTAGTCGCGCCGCAGGAAGCCCAGGATGAAGGCGCTGGCGGCCTCCTTGGGGAGCTGCAACACCCCCACCACCACCGGCGCCGCCAGCCGCTCCAGGACCGCCAGCCCGCCCACCCGGTCCAGGCCCCACAGGATGAGGGTGCCGAGCACGAAGAGCGGCAGCGCCTCGCGCAGGTACCACTCGATGCGCGCCAGCGTCTTCACCGCCACGTTGCCGGCCTGCGGCAGCCGGATGGGCGGCAGCTCCAGCATGAAATCCGATCCGCGGCCGGGGATCACCTTGGCGGCGAGCCACCCCACCAGGAACAGCACCGCGGCGATGGCGCCGAAGAACCAGGCCGACGCCTCCGGCGACACCCCGGCCAGCATGGCGAAGATGACCGCCAGCTGGGCGGAGCAGGGCACGCCCAGCGCCAGGAGCAGCGTGACGATGACCCGCTCCTTGCGGGTCTCCATGATGCGAGCGGTCATGGTGGCCATGGTGTCGCAGCCCAGCCCCAGCACCATGGGCAGCACCGCCTTGCCGTTGAGCCCCATCCACTTGAAGACCCGGTTCACCATCACCGCCAGGCGCGGCAGGTAGCCGGAGTCCTCCAGCAGGCTGAAGGCGATGAAGAAGGTGGTGACGATGGGGAGCACGATGGCCATGCCGTAGGACAGGCCCATGGAGACGATCCCGTACTTCCCCACCAGGAAGCCGGCGTGCTCGCGGAAGGGCACCCCGGCCGGCCCCACCAGGAACTCCTGCACCGGCCCGGCCGGCACCAGCCAGCGCGCCAGCTGGTCGAGCCAGGGCACCAGGCGCGCGTAGAACACCTGGTTCTCCAGGAAGTCCACCGCGGTCTTGGCGCCGAAGACCCCCACGAACTGGTAGGCGGCCCAGAGCACGGCCAGGAGCACCGGGATCCCCAGCACCGGGTGGGTAGACCAGGCGCCCAGCCGGCGAGCGAGCCCGCTGGCCGCCGAGGCGGCGCCGCGCGACGCCACGGCGTCGTGGAGCCGGTCCACCGCCTCCAGCCGCTGCCGCGAGACCACGAACCGCAGGGACTCCGGGTAGCGGGCGGCCAGGCGCCGCCGCAGCTCGTCGATGCGGGCCAGCTCGGTGGCCGGCAGGCCCTGGGCCAGGTAGCCGCGCAGCGACTCGTCTCCCATGAGCGCCATGAGGGCCAGGGCCCGGCGGCCCAGGCCGCCGCGCGCCGGGAGCATGGGCTCCACCTCCGCCAGGGCCGCCTCGATGTGCTCGTCGTAGCGGACGCGGAAGGGCGACGGGCGCGCCTCGGCCAGCCGCTCCGCCACCGCCGCTACGCCGACGCGCTGCACCGCCACCGTGGGCACCACGTCCACGCCCAGCGCCGCCGAGAGGCGCTGGTGGTCGATGCGGATGCCGCGCCCGGCGGCCTCGTCGGACATGTTGAGCGCCAGCGCGAAGGGAACCTGCGCCTCGGCCAGCTGCGCCGCCAGCAGCAGCCCGCGCCGCAGGTTCTTGGCGTCGCAGACCTGCAGGCAGACGTAGTCCCTTTCTTGAAGGAGGATGTCGCGGGTCGCCTGCTCGTCCTCCGACATGGGCGTGAGGTTGTTCGTCCCCGGCGTGTCCATCACGTGCCAGTGGCGCCCGCCCAGCACCGCCGAACCCCGCGTCACCTCCACGGTGGTCCCGGGGTAGTTGGAGACGGTGACGTACTTGCCGGTGAGCGCGCCGAAGAGCACGCTCTTGCCGACGTTGGGGTTGCCCACCAGGATGATGCTGCGCGCGGAGGCCACCACCTCCTTGCGGTCCAGCGTCTGGCTGCGGGCGGCGCCCGCGGCAGGAGGCGTCACGGCGCCAGCTCCTGCCCCGCCCGACCGGAGGCGGCGCGGCAGGCGGCGCAGCGCCCGTACAGCTCCAGCTTGTGGCTCTCCACCAGGAAGCCGTGGGTGCGCGCCACCCGGCGCTGCAGCGCCTCGATGCGCTCGTTCTCGAACTCGACGATGCGGCCGCAGCCGGTGCAGATGAGGTGGTCGTGGTGACCGCGGTGGCCCGCCGGCTCGTAGAGGGTCTGCGCCTCGCCGAACTGCCGCGGCACGGCCAGGCCGCACTCGGCCAGGAGCTTCATGGTCCGGTAGACGGTGGCCACGCTCACCCGCGGCTCCTGGCGGCGCACCTCGTTTACGAGGCGCTCCACCGGGACGTGCCCTCCCATGGCGTAGAACGTCTCCACGATGAGGGTCCGCTGCCGGGACTGCTTCAGGCCGCGCTCGGCCATGAAGGCGCCGAGCTGCGCCACCGCGGCGCGGGCCGGCCCCGCTCCCCCACGTCCGCCCTGGGTCGCTCCCTGGTCTCTCATGGCCGCGCCGCGCTCCCTTGATCTGGATCAATTCTGATTCTGATTCTCATTATCAACTTATCCGGCCGCGGCGCAAGCCCCTTCTTCGTGGGCCCATGGTCCCAGGTCCCATGACCCCCCGTCCCAGAGCCGCCCGGACGCGGGCCCCTGTCAGCGCGACGGGAAGGCCACCCCTCGGGCCCGCCACCACTCGCGCCAGCGCGCGGCGGCGTCCGGCCCCTCGCCCCCCGCGTCCTGGCCCGCCAGCGCCACCAGCGAGGCCCGGGCCTGGCGCCGCACCTCGGGAGAGGGGTCGGTCACCAGCTCCACCAGGCGCGGGACGTAGCGCAGCGCGTCCTCCGGGGCGCGGTGGCGGGCCAGCTCGGCGGCCATGGCCCGCGCCTCCGCGTCGCCGGAGGCCAGCTGGCGGGTCAGGTCCACCGGGCGCACCGCGCCGGCGGCCCGGTACCGCTCCATCGATCCGGGCAGGAGCAGCGCCAGCGCCGCGAAGAGGAAGCCCACCTGCACCAGGGCCTTGCCGCCGTGGTAGCGACCGGCGCGGACCAGGGCGAAGCGGTAGACCGCGAACAGCAGGATGAAGACCCCGAGCAGCGCCGGAGCCAGCACCAGGACCAGCGGCGAGGCCCGCCCCTCGCGCACCGCCGCCTCCAGGGCCGGCACGCCGGTGAGGGTCAGCACCGCCGAGGCGAGGAGCAGGCCGTAGAGGAGGGGCCGCAGCAGCCGCACCAGGGGCGGGGCCCTCCCCTGCGCTCGCCCAGGCTCCCCGGACCCCATGAAATCATTGTACGGCGCGCCCCCGGGACCGGCACGGCTTTTCCTCCGGCCGCCGCGGCTCGCGGCGGCGCCCTTGACTCGCGGGCTGCGCCGTCGGACCTTGCGCCTCGCCATGGGAGCGCTCGACCCGGAGCTGGTGGCGCGGGCCATCCGCTGGTG
>DASRTO010000439.1:0-4683 GCA_035655915.1 Anaeromyxobacteraceae bacterium | reverse complement strand
CGCTTGATGAACTCCACGGCCCGGTAGGCGCCGGTGGAGACGGCCTGGATGGAGGCGCCGGTGAACCAGTAGATGACGGCGCCGCCCATGATGAGGCCGAGCAGGAAGAGCGGGTTCAGGATGGAGAGCTTGTCGAGGTTCTGGGTGAGCCCGCTCGTGAGCAGCACGATGATGGAGAAGATCATGGTGGTGGCGCCCACCACCGCGGTCCCGATGAGCACCGGCTTGGCGGTGGCCTTGAAGGTGTTGCCGGCCCCGTCGTTCTCCTCCAGGAAGTCCTTGGCCCGGTCGAAGTTGACGTCGAAGCCGAAGTCCTTCCTCACCTCCGCCTTGAGGTTCGGCACGCTCTCGATGAGCGACAGCTCGTAGACCGACTGGGCGTTGTCGGTCACCGGGCCGTAGCTGTCCACCGCGATGGTGACCGGGCCCATGCCCAGGAAGCCGAAGGCCACCAGGCCGAAGGCGAAGACCGCCGGCGCCATCATGATGCCGGCCGGCACCAGCGTCGACACCAGGTAGGCGCCGCCCATGAGGGCGGTGATGACCAGGCCCATCCAGAAGGCGGAGAAGTTCCCGGCGGTGAGGCCGGCCAGGATGTTGAGCGAGGCCCCGCCCTCGCGGGAGGCGGTCACGATCTCCTGCACGTGGCCGGACTTCATGGAGGTGAAGACCTTCACCATCTCCGGGATGATGGCGCCCGCCAGGGTTCCGCAGCTGATGATGGTGGCGAGCTTCCACCAGAACGAGCCGTCGCCGAGCTGGGGGATGAGGAGCCAGGAGACGAGGTAGGTGAGGGCCACCGACACCAGCGAGGTGAGCCACACCAGGAAGGTGAGCGGGTGCTCGAAGTTCATCTTCTCGGCGTGGAGGTAGCGCGCCCGGGCCAGTCCCTGGTTGATGAAGTAGCTGCCGACGCTGGCCACCACCATCATGATGCGCATGGCGAAGATCCAGACCAGGAGCTGGACCTGCGCCCCGACGTCCGGGACCGCCAGCACGATGAAGGAGATGAGGGCCACGCCGGTGACGCCGTAGGTCTCGAAGCCGTCCGCGGAGGGGCCCACCGAGTCGCCGGCGTTGTCGCCGACGCAGTCGGCGATGACGCCGGGGTTGCGGGCGTCGTCCTCCTTGATCTTGAAGACGATCTTCATGAGGTCCGAGCCGATGTCGGCGATCTTGGTGAAGATGCCGCCGGCGATGCGGAGCGCCGAGGCGCCGAGCGACTCGCCGATGGCGAAGCCGATGAAGCAGGGCCCGGCCAGGTCGCCCGGGATCCACAGCAGGATGCCGAGCATGATGACGAGCTCGGTGGAGATGAGCATGGTGCCGACGCTCATGCCGGCCGCCAGCGGGATGGAGTAGGTCGGGTAGGGCCTGCCGGTGAGCGAGGCGAAGGCGGCCCGGCTGTTGGCGAAGGTGTTGACCCGCATGCCGAACCAGGCCACGCCGGAGGAGCCGAGGATGCCGACCAGGCTGAAGATCAGGATCACCACCACCCGGCCGAAGCCCAGTCCCCGGCTGCCGTCGGCGGCGTGGGCCAGGAAGCCGAAGTAGGCCACGATGATGAGCGCGATGAAGGCCCACAGCACCGCGATGAACCTGGCCTGGGTCTGGAGGTAGGTCTTGCAGGTGGCGTAGATCAGCTCCGAGATCTCGCTCATGGCGCGGTGCACGGGCAGGCGGCGCAGGTGCGACGACTGCCACACGCCGAAGAGCAGGCCGGCGATCGACACCAGGACGCCCACGGAGAGGAGCGAGCCGCCCCGGATGCCCATGAACGTCATGGTGTTGAGGTCGGGAAGGATGAGGCTCGCCTCGCCGCCCCCCTTTGGGCTCGCGAGCGCGACTGACGTGAGTAGTGCGGTGAGGTTCATGGCTGGAATGGCCCTCCGTTCGAGGCCTTTGACGCCTCGGCGGCCCACCCCAGGGGCGGAGCGGGCGAAGTTCTCGGATTTCCCCGGAGTTCGGGAGCGCGGATACTACTTGGGTGGCCGGCGACTTGGCAACACCTAGTTTCTCGGCGCCGCCTGAACGAAGACTCATCGGCGACCGCGGCGGCGGTGACCGCGCGCGCTCTTCGGGGGCCCGGCCGGGGGACGAGCCCCGGCGCTACGGCCTCTGGAATGCCTCGATGTTCGACTGGTCGAGGGTGGCGAAGTTCACGTTGAAGTAGCCGGCCTGGGCCGCCGAGAACATGACCCGCTTCACCATCCGGAAGGGCACCTTCACGTCGGCCTGGATGTTCAGGTCGCCCTTCCAGTTCTTGTCGCGGTCCGGGTCGTTCTGGTGGATGAAGTCCCAGCGCTTCTTCTCGTCGCGCAGCCGCTCCTCGAGCTGGGGGATGTTGAGGTAGCCCGAGTCGCGCTCCAGGTCGGCCACCTCGGCCACCTTCTGCCCGGTCACCACCACCTGGCTGGCGGAGATGGCCACCACCGGCGCCACCTCGATCATCTGGCCGTGCTGGGCGTCGGGCAGCTTGATGTCCTTCTGCATGAAGAGGACCTCGCCCGTGGCCGAGAACTGCTGCAGCAGGAAGATGACCAGCATGGTCATGATGTCCACCATGGGCACCACGTTCAGGTCGGCGTTGGTGCCCCGGCGGCCGCCCCCGAGCTTGCCCCCGAACACCTTGGAGCGCTGCAGGCGCTTCGCGGGCCGCTTGCCGGGCTGGACGATGGGCATGGCGAGCGGCTCCTACCCGGTGGCCGTGACCGCCACGGCGGAGAGGCCGGCCCCGACGCAGGTGTCGATGACCTTCACCAGGTCGGCGTAGATGACGGCGTCGTCGGCCGCCACCGTCACCGAGGACTGGTCGGGGTACTCGGTCTTGATCTGCTTGAGCTTCTGCGCCAGCGACCGGATGTCGTAGACCGGACCGCCGTCGGGGTTCCGGCCGGCGCTGGGGATCTCGGCGGCCATCCCGGCCGAGGTGGTGAGGATGAGCCCCTTCTCGGTGAGGGAGACCGTAACTTGAAGTTGCTTCAGCTGCTCGGCGGTGGGAGGGGGGCCGCCGGCGCCCTGGGACTGGGCCTGCAGCCTGGAGATCTGCGTCCACACCGCCGTGAAGAGCAGGAAGGAGATGGTGCAGGCGAGCAGATCGATGGCGGGAACGACGTTGATGACCGCGTCGAGGGCCTTCTTCTTCCTGCCACGTCCCCCGCCCTGCTCGGGGACTCCGCCGCCGGCCATCGGCTACTCCTCGGCCGCCGCCGGCACGGCTGCGGGCATCCTCATCTTCTCCTTGTTGGCGACGATGAGGTTCAGGACGCCCACCGCGCTCTCGTTGATGTCGTCCACCATGTGCTGGGTGCGGCCCTGCAGCACCGAGTAGAGCACCAGCGAGGGGATGGCCACTCCCAGGCCGAAGGCGGTGCAGTTCATGGCCTCGGAGATGCCCTGCGAGAGGATGGCGGCCTTGTCGGCGGGGTTGGCGCTGGCCACGGCGCCGAAGCACTTGATGAGGCCGGTGATGGTTCCGAGCAGCCCCAGCAGCGTGGCCACGTTGCCGATCATCGCCAGGTAGCCGGTGCGCTGCTCGATCTTGGGCGACTCGCGCAGGGTGGCCTCGTCCATCGCGGCCTGCACGTCGTCCTCGCCCTTGGGCACGCTGATGAGCCCGGCCTTGATGACCGACACCAACGGCGTGCGCTTCTGCCCGGCGCAGTAGCTGATGGCCTTGTCCAGGTCGCCTGAGTAGATGTGCTTCTTCAGGCCGCGGAGGAAGCTCTCCTTGTCGATGTTGGCCTTGAAGTACAGCGCCCAGACCCGGTCCAGCATGATGGCCAGCGCGAAGACCAGTGTCGCGGCGATGGGGTACATGCCCCAGCCGCCTTGCTCGAACGCCTTGGCAATGCCCACGAACAGTTCGTTCATCTCGCGACCACCTCCGGAAGTCCGGCCCGGCGGGCCTGGGTGCCGATCGCCCCGGCGCGCCTCTCCGGCCGATGTTCCATCCCCTATCATCGGCTCTAAACCTCGTCAACTCGCTGGCTTACGTACCTTGGCGCACCTCTGGGACCACGGGCGCCGCCCCGGGCGGGTTTGCCGCACCCGTCGATTGCCCGTCGCGCGCGCCGCGTCGTAGGCTCGCGCCGCCGCCATGTCCGACGCCTTCGCGCCGCTCCTCGTGCCCGCCGCCGGCTCTCCCGTAGCCACCGGCCGGCTCGCCGCCGAGATCGGGGCCGGCCCGCTCCTTTCGGCCGACCGGCCGCCACTCGCCGCCGACCTCGCCTCGCGGACCCTGGCTCTCGTGCCGGCGTGGCGGGCCGAGGTGCCGGAGGAGGCCTGCCGGGCCGCCGACGGTTCCCCGGCCGGGGGCGAGGCCGCGCTGGCGTGCCCGGTCTCCTCGCCGGCCCGCGAGAGGCTGGCAGCTCGGCTCGAGGCCGCCCTGGGGGCCGGCTTCGCCGGGGTGGCGCTCGACCAGCCGGACGCGCCGCTCCTGCCCGGCCTCCTGGGCGCCGGCTTCTGCCGGGGCTGCCAGCGCGCCTTCCACCAGGAGCTGGCCCGCGAGTACGGGGACCAGCTCGAGCCCTTCGACGCGCAGGGGCTGGCCCGCGAGGCGCTGGCCCAGGCGAGCGGCGCGCTCGGGCTGGAGGCGCTCCCCTTCGGGCGCGAGTTCTGGCGATTCCGCGCCGACTCGGTGACCCGCTCCGTGGCCGCGGCCGCTCGCGCCGCCCGGGACTG
>DASRTO010000438.1:0-2853 GCA_035655915.1 Anaeromyxobacteraceae bacterium | reverse complement strand
TGCAGATCGACCCGGGCCTTGAAGGCGGCCTCCTTGACCGCCCCCTCGAACTGCTCGGCGGAGACGCGGGCGCTGCAGCTGGCGGTGAGGAGCAACCCGCCGGGGGCCAGCACCGACAGCGCGGCCCGGTTCAGGGAGGCGTACCCGGCCACCGCCGCCTCCACAGCCTGCCGGGACTTGGCGAAGGCGGGCGGGTCGCACACCAAGAGGTCGAAGCGGCGTCCCTCCCGCTTGTAGCGGGCCAGGAGCTCGAAGGCGTCCTCGACGGCGAAGGCGTGGTCGGCCGGGTCGAGGCCGTTCTGGCGGAAGTTCTCGCGGGCCAGCGCCACCGCCTCCCGGTCCACGTCCACCGTCACCACGTGGCGCGAGCCTCCCAGCGCCGCCGCCACCGAGAACCCGCCGGTGTAGCCGAAGCAGTTCAGGGCCTCGATCCGGCCGCGGGCCAGGTCGCGCGCCAGCCGCCGGTTCTCGCGCTGGTCGAGGAACAGGCCGGTCTTCTGGCCCCGCCGCAGGTCCACCAGCAACTTCATGCCGTGCTCGTCGATCTCGACCCGCTCCGGCGGCTCCGCCCCCCACAGCACCCGGCCCGCCGGCGCCGCCTCGTCGTCCTCCTCGTCGCGCGGGATCTCGTCGCGGCCGTAGACGCCGGCGAGCCCTTCGGCCTCGGCGCGGAGCGCGTCGACGATGGCGGGGCGCCAGGGGGTGAGCCCGGCCGAGTACAGCTTCAGGACGGCGAAGCGCTGATAACGGTCGGCCACCACCCCCGGCAGGCCGTCCGCCTCGCCGTGCACCAGGCGGTAGCCGGTGGTCCCCCGCACCAGCTCGCGCCGCAGCGCCAGGGCCCGCGCCACGCGCCGCCGGAAGAACACCGCGTCCACCGCCTCGGCCGGCTCGCGGGTGAGGATGCGCACCGCGATGGCCGAGTGCGGGTCGTAGTAGCCGCGCGCCACGAAGCGCCCGCGCTCCACGACGTCCACCACCGCCCCGGCCGGCAGGCCCTTCGGGGCGCGCTCCACCGCCTTGCGGAACACCCAGGGGTGGCCGGCCCGCAGGTGGCGGGCCAGGTCCTTCTGCAGCTCCAGCGCCGCCGCCACGCCGCTCGCCGGGGCCTGGCTCACGCCGCTGCCTCCCGCTCGCCGAGGGCCCGCGCGAAGTTTCCGATGCGCAGCCCGGGACGGGCGTCCTTGAGCGCCCGCAGCAGGGCCGGGATGCCGATGGGCCGGCCTCCGCCGCCGCGCCCGCGCGCCACCGCCATGTAGACGTCGGGGTCCATGGCCAGCGGGCGGGTCTGCACCTGATCGGCCCCCACCCGCCGCACCAGGCGGCACAGGCGCTCCACCTCCCCCTCGCGGTCGGTGACGCCGGGGAAGGTGAGCAGGTTCAGCGCCAGGTACAGGCCGCGGCGGCGGGCGAGGCGCATCGAGCGCTCCACCTCGGGGATGCCGTAGCTCACCGGACGGTAGTAGGCGGCGTAGAGGTCCGGGGAGGCGCTGTTCAGCGAGATGCGGCAGGCGTCCAGGCCGGCGTCGCAGAGGGCCGAGAGCGCCTCGGGCCGGGAGCCGTTGGTGTTGACGTTGATGGAGCCGCGGCGCGTCGCCGCCCGCATGAGGCGGATGGCGCGGGCGATCTCGCGCCAGCGCAGGAGCGGCTCGCCCTCGCACCCCTGCCCGAAGGAGACCATGACCCGCCCGCCGGCGCCGCAGAGGTGGCCCGCCCCCACCTCGGCCATCTCCTCGGCGGTGGGGGCCCGCCGGATGCGCTCGTGGCTCGCCGGCACGTCCCCGGCGTCCTCGCTGATGCAGCCGACGCAGTGGGCGTTGCAGGCGGGCGAGGCCGGGATGGCCCCCTCGTCGCGGCGGTAGAAGACGTTCTGGGCCGTGAAGCAGCTCCACTCCAGGGCACAGCGCCGCAACTGGCGGTAGACGGGGTTCCGGGTCCGGGCCAGCAGGCGCTCCACGCGCCGCGGCAGGTCGGGGGTACCGTGGCGCTCCACGCTCCAGTGGCGGCGGCGGTCGGTGTGGACCGCCCAGGCCACCGGTCCGCGCTCTCCCTGGGCCGCGGCCGTGTAGGCCCACTGGGGCAGCACCGGCCCCGCGGCGGTGGCCAGCGGCGGCCGCTGCGCCGCCGGCAACAGGGTGCGGGTCCAGCCGGGTGGCAGGATGGCCCCCACCGCGTGCGGCACCAGGGTGCGGCGCCCCACCTGGACCTCCCGCAGCACCACCGGCTCGCCCGTGGCGGGGTCCGCCCCCACCGGACGCCGGCCCGGCAACCACACCAGCCGGGCGCCTGGGGGCAGCGGGACGGGGCGCTCCAGCGGACGGATCACCTCGTCGCCGCTCCGGGCAGCGGCGAGGAGCCCGGGGTGGTCGTAGACCGTGCCGCGGTCGTCGGCGAACAGCAGGCGTCGCATGGGCGAGGGCGAAAGGCGTTATAACACGCTGCGTTGCGCCCGCCCGGCCGGGGTGGTTAAGCTGCTGGCGAGTTCCGGGAACAGTCGGGCGCCTCGCGCTGTTCCACCACCCCAGAGGGGACCCCCTTGTTCGAAACGCGAGCCCAGGAGCGGACGCGGAAGGAGTTCGAGGAGCTCGCTCTGCGCCACCTGGACGGCCTCTACGCCGCCGCCCTGCGCCTCACCCGCAACGCCCGCGACGCCGAGGACCTGGTGCAGGACGCGGTGCTGCGCGCCTGGCGCTTCTTCGACAAGTTCGAGCGCGGCACCAACTTCAAGGCCTGGCTCTTCAAGATCCTCACCAACACCTTCATCAACCGCTACCGCCGCGTCTCCAGGGAGCGGAGCATCGTCGAGGGCGAGGACCGGGACTCGGTGCAGGAGCGGGTCTCCTCGCGGGAGGC
>DASRTO010000437.1:0-3368 GCA_035655915.1 Anaeromyxobacteraceae bacterium | reverse complement strand
CCGGGCGGTCGCCGGGCAGGACCGTCTCCGACTCGGCGTAGCGGGCGCCGTCGGGGATGGCGACGTCGAAGAGGTGGATCTTGCGGTAGCTGGCGAGGACCGAGCCGTCGTCGCCGAGGAGCACGCTGGTGTTGGCGGTCTTGCCCGGGTCGTCCACCCGCTCGGCGATGGAGCCGCACAGCACCAGGATGCGGCGGCGCCGCGCCACCTCCCGCAGCGCCGAGACCGTCGGGCCCTCCAGCGTCTCGGCGCCGGCGATGCGCTCCTCGTCCCGCCCCATGAAGCCGAAGTTCTCGGGGAGGCCCACCAGCCGGGCGCCCAGGTCGGCGGCCTCCTCCACCAGGCGGATGGCGGTGGCGAGGTTGCGGGCGCGGTCCGCCGTGGAGGTCATCTGCACGGCACCGAGGAGGAACTGGTCCGGGTGGGACACGCCCCATCCTTAGTACCACGCGGCCGCGCTCGCCGTCCCCCGCCTCCCTCGATGGGGCCAGCCGTCCCTCGATCGAGGTCGCGTGCGCGTCGGCGGCCTGGTGTAGACTCCGCCGCGACGATGCGCCGGTTCTACACCACCTACGAGGCAGCCCATCTGCTCGGCGTCTCGCTCCCCACGGTGGTGAACTGGATCAAGGCGCGGCGCCTCAAGGCGCACCGGACGCCCGGCGGGCACCGCCGCATCGCCCGCGAGGACCTGGCGGCCTTCATGCTGCGCCATGGCATGCCGTTGCCGCCCGAGCTGGACGGGGCGGTGGAGGCGCGGCGCAAGGCGCTGCTGCTGGGCGAGGCGGGGCCGGGCCGCGAGGGGCTGGCGCGCCAGCTGGCCGAGGCGGGCTTCGCGGTGGAGCAGGCCTCCCCCGGCTTCGCGGCGGGCGCGGCCACGGCCCGCTTCCAGCCGGACGTGGTGGTGCTGCTGGCGGAGGCCCCCGACGGCGGCGAGACCCTGGCCGGGCTGCGGGCCGACCGGGAGGCCTCGGCCATCCCGGTGGTGGGCGTGGGCGCGGCCGACTGGGCGGCGCGGCTCCAGGCCTCGGGCTGCGCCGCCGCCCTGGGCCGCCCGCTGGCGGAGGGCGCGTTGGCCGCCGCCCTGTCCCGGACGCTCTCCGGGGCGGTCCTGGCCACCTCCCGGAGCCGGCGGCGGTAGCCGCCCCGTCTCTGGTAGGATTCGGTTCGGCCGACGCGCGGCACTGCCGCCGCGTTGAAGCCCAGCCCCCCCGCCGCTACACTCGCCGAAGCGGCCTTCCGCCGCCCCTGAGATCCCTCGTGCCCGCCGCCGCCCGCCTCCTGCTCGCGTTCGCCGTGGCGGGATCCGCCTGCGCCGGCGCCCGCGCCGGCCCGGCCCCCGACGCCGAGGCCGTCCGCGAGGCGACGCGTCCCGATTCGCCGGGGCGCTACCACTCGGCCCAGGCGTACGCCCACTACCTCCGGGCGCTCCAGGCCGAGCAGGAGGGCGACTTCCGCGCCAGCGCCGAGGAGCTGGCCCAGGCCCTGGCGCACGACCCGCAGAGCGCGGAGCTCCGGCTGTCCCTGGCCGAGGCGCTGGCCCGGCTGGCGCAGCTCCCCCGCGCCGAGTCCGAGGCCCGCCGGGCGGTGGAGGCCGATCCGTCCGGGGCCACCGCCGCCGAGGCCCACCTGCTCCTCGGCAAGATCGCGGCCCTGGATCGCCGCCGGGACCAGGCGATGCGGGAGCTCGAGGCCGCCATCCGGCTGCAGAAGGCCGTGGGCGCCGGGAAGGCCGGCGACGAGGCCCAGGTGGACCCGGAGCCGTGGCGGGCCCTGGCCGACCTGCAGCTCGAGGCGGGCGACGAGCCGGGCGCGGCGCGCACCCTGGAGGACCTGGCCTCGGTCGCGCCGGGCGAGGGCGCCGGCTTCCGGGAGATGGGGCGCTACTACCTCGAGAAGCGGGACGTGGAGCGGGCCGAGAAGTACCTGCGCAAGGCGGTGGAGAACGACCGCCGGGACGTGGAGGCCTGGCGGCGCCTGGCCCAGCTGGAGGAGTCGCGCCAGCGGACCGAGCTGGCCCGGCAGGCCTGGGAGGCCCTGCTCCGGGCCGAGCCCGACGACGGCGAGGCGCTCTTGCAGCTCGGCAAGCTGTCGCTGGGCTCCGGGGACCTCTCGGCGGCGCGGGCCTGGTTCGGGCAGCTGGTCCGCGGTGCCCGCGACGAGGGCGGGGCGCGCCTGTCGGTGGCCCTAGCCTGGCTCGACGCCCACCGCGCCGACGAGGCGCTGGCGGTGGCCGTGGAGGGGCTCAAGGCCGCGCCGTCGGACGTCCGCCTCCACTACGTGCGGGGGCTGGCGCTGCAGGAGCGCAAGCGCTGGGCCGAGGCGGCGGCCGCCTTCGCCCTGGTCCGGCCCGAGGACGCCGACCTGTACCCGGCGGCGCGCCTCTCCCTGGCCTACGCCCTCTCCCACGTGGGACGGTACGACGAGGCCCTCGGCATCCTCGACCAGGCGCTGGAGGCGCGCCCCCGCGAGGTGCGCCTCGTCACCATGAAGGCCTGGGTGCTCGACCGCGCCGGGCGCTCGGCGCAGTCGGTGGCCATGCTGGAGCGCGCCATCGCCGACCGCCAGGGCGACCCCCGGGGCGGGGAGGGCGAGGGCGACCTCTACGAGGCGCTGGCCTCCAGCTTGGACCGGGCCGGGCGCGGCGCCGAGGCCATCGCCATCCTCAAGAAGGCGGCGGCGGTGCGGCCGCGCGACGAGACGCTGCGCTACGCCCTGGGGGTGGCCTACGAGAAGGCCGGCGACCGCGAGGCGGCGGTGGGAACCATGCAGGAGCTGCTCTCGCTGAACCCCGACCACGCCGACGCCCTCAACTTCGTGGGCTACAGCCTGGCCGAGCGGGGCGTGCGCCTCGGCGAGGCGGAGAAGATGGTGGGGCGGGCCCTGCAGCTTCGGCCTGGCAACGGCTACTTCATGGACTCGCTGGGCTGGGTGTACTTCCAGAAGGGAGACGTGGCCCGGGCGGTGGCGCTGCTGGAGAAGGCCGACGCCGTCTCCGGCGGCGACCCCACCATCCTCGAGCACCTGGGCGACGCCTACCGCCGCGCCGGGCGGCCCGCCGACGCCGAGAAGTCCTGGCGCCGGGCGCTCAAGGCCCTGCAGCAGGGCGCCGACGCCGAGCGCCCCACCCAGCAGGCCGCGCTGGAGAGGAAGATCCGCGAGGTCTCGCCGGAGATCCGGCCAGCCAAGCGCTGAAGGTCCCGGTCCCTCAAGACCGCTCGCCGCGGCTGGCGACCAGCTCCCGTGCGTACAGGCCCAGGATGTCCCGCCGCGACACCGTGCCCATGAGCCGGCGCGAACCGCGGTCGGCCAGCACCGGGATGCGCTCGCACGACTGCCGCGCCAGCCGCTGCAGCACCCGCTCCAGCGGC
>DASRTO010000436.1:0-1530 GCA_035655915.1 Anaeromyxobacteraceae bacterium | reverse complement strand
GGTCTTCCTGTGCTGGCAGTTCGGGGAGCCAGGCGTGACCCACTGGCACCCCATCGACGAGGGCTTCGCCGGCCGGCGGCAGATCGAGGGGATCGAGCTGGAGCGGCCGGAGTTCTTCAATTAGCCGGGCGCGTGCGGCGGTCGCTGCGACGCCGTCACGTCCTACGACTGCAGGCTTGTGATACGCCCCGTCCAGGGCGAGGCCCGTCGCACGCCGGACGTCGTGACCCGGAACGTTTCCCGAGTGACCTTGCCAGGGTCTCTTCCGCAAGCTGGAAAACCGGCAGCGGCGGGCCGGATGAGCCCCGGCAATCCGCTACCGTGGCTCCCGGGGCTCGTCGGCCCAGCCCCCCCAGAAGGTGGAGGGCGGCGAGGCCTCCGCCCACGCGACCGGGTAGCGCGCCAGGCCCGGAAAGAGGCGGCTCCACGCGGCCGCGACGACGGCCAAGCTCACTACCCCGACGAGGACCGGCTGCCAGAGCGTCGACCAGCCGGCGTGGCCGTGGATCATGATGATGGGGTTCGCGCCCGCGGGCGGATGCATGGTCCTGGTGACGAGCATGAAGCAGAGGGTCAACGCCTCTCCCAGCGCGTAGACCCACGGCGCATCGCCGAGAAGCTGGTAGCAGGCGATGCCGATGAGCGCGCCCCCGAGATGGCCGCCGAGCAGGGCCCGCGGCTGGGCCGCGGGGGCGCGGGTGAGGCCGAACAGGAAGACCGCTGAACCGCCGAGCGAGGCCAGGAGCAACGGCGATGCGGCAGGGAGGGCGAGGGAGAGGGCCAGCGCGATGCCGGCGGCGGCGCCGATTGCGCACCAGAGCAGGCGGAGGATGGGGGAGCGGTGCATGGCCCCGGGGACGGTACCGGCCTTCGGCCCCTTGCACCACCCCATTCCGTCGAGGTCTGCGTTCCGAGCTCCTTCTCTCGACCATGGCTCCCACAGCCGAGACGACCCGGGTCTCGGGAGTGGTCCTCGATGTGTGTCGTTCGCACGGCACTCGTTCGGAACGGCGGTCGTCGCGGCGGGCGGCACGGGCGCGGGCCAGGCGCTTCTGGCGCGCTCCGATCCGCGCATGACCCAGCGCTACACGCACCTCGCCGATACCTTCCTCGAGAAGGTGGTCGCGAAGGCGTTCGAGGGCGTGCGGGCTGCGCCAGGGCTGCAAATCGGCGGCGCGAGGTCTCCAGCAGGCGCCGACCTTGCGGAAACGCAAAGGGTTTTTCGACGGTTTTTCGAGTAGGGCCGCCCGGGGTCGAACCGGGACTCCACTTTCGTGGAAGCGGATTTTAAGTCCGCCGCGTCTGCCAGTTCCGCCACGGCCCTCCGAAGGTCCATTGCCGCTGGGCGCCTGGTCCGAGCGCCGCGCCCTCCCGCGCCGCGATCACTTCGCCGGGCGCGGGGGATCCAGGTACCGGGCCAGGAAGCGGTAGATGTCCCGCCGCGCCTCCCGGGCCAGCTTGGTGTCGAGGCGATCCATGCTGTGACCCCCGGGGGCGTCCTTGAAGACCCGGTACTCGAACTTCTTCCCC
>DASRTO010000435.1:0-6462 GCA_035655915.1 Anaeromyxobacteraceae bacterium | reverse complement strand
GATCGCGCGGGCCGGCAACGCCAGGACCCGGCTGGAGAAGGTGGTCATCAGCCGGGGCCAGATGCCCTAGGCCCCGATGCGCGCCGGCTTCGTCGCCATCGCGGGCCGGCCCAACGTCGGCAAGTCGACGCTGCTCAACCGCATCCTGGGCGAGCACGTCGCCATCGTCAGCCCCCGGCCGCAGACCACGCGCACCCGCATCCTGGGCGTCCACCACGCCCCGGAGGCGCAGATCGCCTTCTTCGACACCCCCGGGCTGCACCGGGCGGCCGGGGTCCTCAACCGGCGCCTGGTGGAGGTGGCGCTGCGGACCCTGGCCGAGGTGGACGCGGTCCTCCTGCTGGTGGAGGCCGGGACCGGCCCCGGCGGCGAGGTGGAGGTGGGGGAGGTGACCCGCTGGGTCATCGAGGAGGTGGCCCGCGCCGGGAAGCCGGTGGTGCTGGGAGTGAACAAGATGGATCGGGCGCCGCGGCCGTCGCTCTTGCCGGTCATCGCCGCCTACCAGGACCTCCACCCCTGGGCCGAGGTGGTGCCCTTCTCGGCGCTCACCGGGGAGAACGTGGACCTCTTGCTCCAGGCCCTGGCGCGCCACCTCCCGCAGGTGGAGGCGCCGCCCTTCCCGCCGGACGTGCTCACCGACCAGGCGGAGCGCACCCTGGCCGCCGAGTACGTGCGCGAGCAGGTGATGCTTCTGACGCGGCAGGAGATCCCCTACGCGGTCCACGTGGAGGTGGAGGCCTTCGACGAGTCGGAACGGCGCCAGGGGGGAGGGCTGGTGCGGATCGCCGCGGCGGTGCTGGTGGAGCGCGAGTCGCAGAAGGGCATCGTCATCGGGAAGCGCGGAGCCATGCTGAAGCGCGTCGGCAGCGCCGCCCGGCGGCGGCTGGAGCGCCTGCTCGGCTGCAAGGTGTTCCTCGAGCTGGCGGTGCGGGTGGACCAGCGCTGGAGCGAGCGCCCGGCGGCGCTGCGGAAGCTGGGGCTGTGAGCCATGGGAGCGAACCGGTCGGCCCGGCCCATCCTGGCCCTGGTGGGACGCCCCAACGTGGGGAAGTCCACCCTCTTCAACCGGCTGGTGGGGCGGCGGGCCGCCATCGTGGAGGACCGGCCCGGCGTCACCCGCGACCGCAACTACGCCGACCTGGAGTGGTGCGGGCGGGCCCTCTCGGTGGTGGACACCGGCGGCTTCGAGCCCGACTCCCGCGACCGGCTGGTGCAGCGGGTGCGCGACCAGGCGCGGCTGGCGGTGGACGAGGCCCAGGCGGTGGTGCTGGTGGTGGACGGGCGGGAGGGGCTCACCGAGCTGGACCGCGGCGTGGCCGAGCTGCTGCGCCGCTCGGGGAAGCCGCTCTTCGTGGCCGTGAACAAGGTCGACAGCGCCCGCCAGGAGGCCGAGGCGCCGCTGGCCGAGTTCCACGCCCTGGGCTTCGGCGAGGTGCACCCGCTCTCGGCCGAGCACGGGCGGGGGGTGGGGGAGATGCTCGACGCGGTGGTGGCGGCGCTGGGCCTGGAGCGGGCGGCACCCGGGCCGGAGGCGCCCCGGGGCGAGGTGCGCCTCGCCATCGTGGGCCGGCCCAACGTGGGCAAGTCCACCCTGGTGAACGCGCTCCTCCGTGAGGAGCGCTTCGTGGTCTCCGAGGTCCCCGGCACCACCCGCGACGCCGTCGACACCGTCCTCACGTGGAAGGGGCGGCGTTTCGTGGTGACCGACACCGCCGGCATCCGCCGCAAGCGCTCGATCGCCCAGACGGTGGAGCACTACTCGGTGATGCGGGCCATGCGGGCCATCGACGAGGCCGAGGTGGTGGCCTGCGTCCTCGACGCCGGCGAGGCCGGGGTGGAGCAGGACGCGCGGCTGCTCGGCCTCGTGGCCGAGAAGGGGAGGGCCCTGGTGGTGGTGGTGAACAAGTGGGACCTGGCCGAGGCGGCCGGGGCCACTCGCGTGTGGTACCGGCGCGAGCTGCACCGGCGCCTGCCCTTCGTGAGCTTCGCCCCCATGCTCTTCACCTCGGCGCGGACCGGGAAGGGCGTGGAGAAGCTCCTGGCCACCGCCGCCCGCCTCTCGGAGCAGTACCGGGCCCGCTTCCCCACCCACGCCCTGAACCAGCTGCTCTCGGCCATCCAGGAGGCCCACCCGGCGCCGCTGGCCCGCGGCCGGCCGGTGAAGCTCTACTACGTGGCCCAGGTGGGCCAGGCGCCGCCGACCTTCGCCGTCCAGTGCAGCCGCCCGGAGGCCATCGGGGACGGCTACCGGCGCTTCGTCGAGAACCGCCTGCGGGAGGCGTTCCGGCTGGAGGTGCCCATGCGCCTCCTCTTCAAGGAGCGGCGGCGAGCGCGCCGGCCACCTTGACCTCACCCGGCGCCGCGCCTAGATTGTCCCGGCTTTTCGGACGATTCGACGGGAGCCCCATGGCCAAGCGCGAGCACCACGACCTCACCCGCAAGGAGCTGAAGGGGCCGGACTGGTTCCAGGCCAGGGCCACCGCCGCGGCTGGCTGGGCCACCCGGAACCAGAAGCGCATCGTGCTGGCCCTGGGCGGCGCGCTGGCGGTGGTGGCGGTGGCGCTGGGCCTCTCGGCCTGGCTGTCGGAGCGCGAGGCCAGGGCGGGCGCGCTCCTGTACCGGACCCTGGAGGCAGTGGACGGAGAGGTCTCCAGCGTGCCGCTCCCCGGCCTGGGGCGGAAGGTCTTCGCCAGCGCCGCCGAGCGCGAGCGCGCCGTGGTGGCCGCCGCCGACGAGGTGATCCGGGCCTACCCGTCGAGCGCCGCCGCCCGCACCGCGTCGCTCGCCGCCGGCGACGCCCACCTCCGGCTCGGCGAGTGGGATCTGGCCCTGGAGAGCTACCAGCGCTTCCTCTCCGGCTCTGCCGGCGACTCCCTGCGCTTCGCGGCCCTGGAGGGCCTGGCCATGGCCCACGAGGGGAAGGGGGACCTGGCGCAGGCCGCCAGCGACTACCAGCGGCTGGGGGCCGAGGCGACCGCCTTCGAGGACCAGGCGGCCCTGGAGCGGGCCCGGGTCCTGGCGCGGGCCGGGAAGGCCGAGGAGGCGCGGGCGATCCTGGAGCGCTTCCCCAAGGACTTCAAGGACTCGCCGCTGCGGACGGAGGCCGAGGAGCGCCTGCGCCGGCTCGGGGCCGGGTAGCCCATGCTGGGCCTCTTGGCGGCGGTGGCCATGGCGGCGGTGGAGCCTCCCGCTCCGCCGGCGGCCACCTCCCTCTACCGCATCCTCTGGACCCGGCCGCTCGTCCCCAAGACCCTCCTGGAGTACCGCCCCAGCGAGCCGGGGGGGGCGGCGGTGGATCCGGCCACGGGCATGGTGGTGGTGGGGACGCGCGACGGCTGGGTGCACGCCTTCCTGCCCGACGGCTCCCTGCTGTGGGACTTCCGGGCCGCCGGCGGCTTCCAGGCGCCGCCGCTCGTCACCGGCGACGCGGTCTACGTCGGCAGCCTCGACGGCCGCCTCTACGCCCGCGACAAATCCACCGGCAAGGAGCGCTGGCAGTACGACGCCAAGGAGGAGATGGGCAGCCAGCCGGCCGCGGCGGGCGGCCTGGTCTACGTGGCTACCCTCCAGGACACGGTGCTGGCGCTGGAGGCCAGGAGCGGCGCCTTCAAGTGGCACTACCGCCGCGAGACCCCCGGCGGCTTCACGATCCGGGGGGTGGCCAACCCCGTGGTGGAGGGCGGCGCGCTCTACGCCGGCTTCTCCGACGGATCGGTGGTGGCGCTCGACGCGTCGAGCGGGAAGGTTCGCTGGGAGCACAAGCTGGGCCCCAGGGCCGACTTCGCGGACGTGGACGGGCTGGCCATGGACGAGGGGCGCCTCTACGCGGCCGCCTTCTCGGGGGTGGTGGCGGCCCTGGAGCCGGCCACCGGGAAGGCCATCTGGGAGGTGAAGGCGCCGCAGGCCTGCCGGGTGGCGGCCGGGAAGGGCTACCTGGCGGCCGTCACCACCGACAAGGTCCTGTTCATGACCGGCAAGGACGGCAAGGAGCTGTGGAGCCTGCCGCTGCAGGGGACGCCCACCGGCAGCCCCATGGCGCTGGGGCGGGGCCTGGGCCTCTTGCTGGTCCCGAACGGCCAGGGGCTCCTGCTCATCGACGCGCGCGGCGCCAGGACGCTGCGCAACTTCACGCGCGGCGAGGGGGCCAGCTCCAGCCCGGTGGTGCTGGGCCGGCGGCTCTACCTGCTCAGCAACGGCGGCGAGCTGGTGGCGGTCGAGCTGCTCAGGTGAGCCGGGGCCCGTCGTGAAGACCGCGTGCGTCGTCGCCGCCGTGATCCGGCGCGGCGGCCGCGTCCTCATCGCCCGCCGCCGCGACGCCGCGGAGCGGGGCGGCCAGTGGGAGTTCCCCGGCGGCAAGGTGGAGCCGGGGGAGAGCGAGCCCGGGGCCCTGCGCCGGGAGATCCGGGAGGAGCTGGGGTGCGAGGTCGAGGTGGGGAGGCTCCTCCTGCGACACCGCCACCGCTATCCGGACCTGGACGTGGAGTTGGCCTTCTACGCCTGCGAGCTGCCCCCGGGGTCCGACCCGCTGCCGCTCGGGTGCGCCGCCCTGGAATGGGCCGAAGGCGGCCGGCTCGCGGCCTGGGACTTCTGCGAGGCGGATCGGCCGGTGCTGGCGGCGCTCGGGGCCGGGCGGTAGGTGGGCTCGTCGTCGTACCGGGGGGATGATGCCCCCCCGGCCCCCCCGCTCGCTCCGGCCCAGCCTCATCCGGCTGGGCCTGCGCTTGCCTCGCGGGCGTGGGCGGGGGCTCGTCCCCGCTGTCACCGGTGCGGCCACCGGCGGGGGAGGCGCCCCTACCGGCCTCGCCTGCGCTTGGCCTTCCGCTGGGGGGCCGGCGCCGCCCCGGTGGTTCGAAGGGCCAGCGAGACCGGCTCCCAGGTCCCACCCCCCTGGCCCGCCAGCAGGCGCCCCTCGGCGCCCTCCAGGCGCAGCGTGTAGCTCGAGCCCGGCCGCAGCGGCGCGGACGGCGCCAGGGTGAAGCGGGTGGTGGCGGTGGCCTCCGTGGTGCCGTCGCTCGGCACCATCGCGTCCTGCCCGTCGAGGAGCGAGAGCCGGGCATCGGAGAGGCGGGCCCCGACCTCGACGCGGAACCTGGCCGACGGGTCGACCGCCGTGACCGCGTCGCGCGACAGCGGCACCGCCGATCCGTCCCGGAGCACCGCCTCGGCGGAGAGGAGGGGCAGGACCGCGGGTGCGCCGGCGCGCCCGCCGTCGGCGGCCTCGGCCTCCGGCCCGGGCGCCGGGGCGGGAGCGCCCTCCATGGCGAGGCCGCCGTCGGCGCCGCGCCGCGGAGGCGGCTGGGGCGTGCAGGCGATGGCCAGGGCCATGAGCGGGGTGGCGATGGCGGCGCGCACGGCTGGGCGCAGCCTAGCAGGTCGCCGCGGCCCGCGGGCCGGCGGCGCCACCTCCGGCGAGGGCGAGCCGCCTGCGATCCGGGCGGGTCCGCCGGAAAGCCCGGCGGGCCGTCCCGCATGCCACGATCCCGTAGGGCGGGGGCTCGTCCCCCGCCGGGCGGCGCGGCCGCCGGATCCACCCGTGCGGCCAGGCCATCAGTTGCACTGCGTCGGGTCGGCGTGCCGGCACTGGTGCAGGTCGCGCGGGACCTCCAGCCAGTACCCCTGCTGGCTGAGCGAGCGGGTGCCGCCCATGGCCTTGGCCTTGTCGCCGCCCGGGGGCGGGGCGCCGGGGTCGCCCGGCTGGCCGGCGGCCGCCTGCACCTTGCCGCCGGAGATGCCGAGCAGCATGGTGGGGGCCAGCGGCGGCGCGATGGCCTGCCGGTATCCGGCTCGGTAGATGGCGCTGCCGCTGGCATAGCCGCAGCGGGTGTCCTGGACGCCGCTGACGGCGTTGGCGACGTAGTTGTAGTTCTGCGGGACGCCGGACTGGTTGGTGCAGGGGGCCACCGAGGCGATCCCGGAGCCGCGCGGGCGGAAGGTGTTCCACACCGAGCAGCCGGCGATCACGTCCCCCGAGGATCCGGTCTTCTCGTCGAGCCAGGGGGGCACCGGGCTGCAGCTCGCGAGCGGGCAGACCTGGCCGTACTCGTAGAACCAGCCGGCGTCGTAGCTCGTCGCGGCGCAGGTGGTCACCCCGCCGCCGCAGGTGACGCCGCCGAAGGCGCTCACCGAGGCCTGGGTGGTCTGCACCAGGGTGCAGCTGTTCCCGGCCGTGCCGACGCAGCTACCGGCGAAGGGGATGTCGGTGAAGCGGTTCTGGTCGAGCGTCCTGGCCTGCGCCAGGGTGGTGGCGAAGTTCGAGGTGGTGCCGAAGGAGCGGGGGCCGCCGTAGCTCCAGACGCCGTAGTAGCGGTTGTGGCTGGTGGAGGGCGTCAGCCTGGCCGGGTTGAGCGCCTTGCCCTTGGTCACCTTGACGCAGGTGCCGTCGCCGATGGTCTGGCAGCAGTTTCCGCTGGCGTCGCACTTCAAGTGGGCGATGACGTCGGGGGGGTTGCCGGCGTTGCCGCA
>DASRTO010000434.1:0-1830 GCA_035655915.1 Anaeromyxobacteraceae bacterium | reverse complement strand
CCGCCCTCGCCGCGGTAGCGGACCCGGATGCGGCGGGCCTGGAAGTCCTCGCAGTTCGAGACCGAGCTGATCTCCCGGTACTGGTCCTGGCCGGGGCACCACACCTCGACGTCGTAGGTCTTGGCGGAGGCGAAGCCCGTGTCGCCCGCGCAGAGCAGCACCACCCGGTGGTGCAGGCCGAGCCGGCGCAGCACCTCGCAAGCGTCGTCCAGCATCTTCTCGTGCTCGGCGTACGACTCCTCGGCCCTGGCGAGCTTCACCAGCTCCACCTTGTGGAACTGGTGCTGGCGGATGATGCCTCTGACGTCCTTCCCGTGGCTGCCGGCCTCGGCGCGGAAGCAGGGGCTGAAGGCGCAGTAGGAGATGGGGAGCTGCCCCGACTCGAAGACCTCGTCGCGGTGCATGTTGGTGAGCGGGACCTCGGCCGTCGGGATGAGGTAGAGCGGCGGGTCGTTCGCGGTGCGGAAGAGGTCCTCCTCGAACTTCGGGAGCTGGCCGGTGCCGGTCATGGTCTCGCCGGTGACGAGGTAGGGCGGGAGGATCTCGGTGTAGCCGCGCGCGGTGTGGACGTCGATGAAGAAGCTCGTGAGGGCGCGCTCGAGGCGGGCGCCGGCCCCCTTGCTGATGGTGAAGCGGGCGCCCGAGAGCTTGGCGGCCTGGGGCCATTCCAGGATGCCGAGGTCGGCGCCGAGATCCCAGTGGGCCTTGGGGGTGAAGTCGAAGCGGGGCTTCTCGCCCCAGGTGCGGATCACCACGTTGGCGGTCTCGTCCTTGCCGTCGGGGACGGAGTCGTGCGGAGGATTCGGGACGAGGAGGAGCTGGCGCTCGATCTCGGCCTCGAGGGCGGCGAGGTCGGCCTCGCGGGCCTTCACCTCGTCTCCGGCGGCGCGGGCCTCGGCGCGAGCCTTCTCGCCCAGGGCCTTGTCCTTGCGCATGAGCTCGCCGACCCTGGCCGAGGCCTCGGACTGGCGCTTCTTCAGCCCCTCGATGGCGACGTTCAGCTCGCGGCGGCGGGCGGCCAGGGCCTTCACCGGGGCGAGGGCGGCGGCCACCTTCTCGCCGCGGCGGGCGAGGCGGCGCTCGAAGGCGTCGAAGTCGGCGACCAGGGCGCGCAGGTCGAGCATCGGGATTTCCCTTTCGGCGAGTCGGGCTCGCGGGCGGCCTGAGGAGTAGCCCGGGGGAGGGCGGGGGGCAAGGGGGACGGGCGGCGGGGCCCGCCGGCTCGTTCAGGCCTTCCGGATGGACTCCGCCACCGCCGCGAGATCCATCCGGGGGGCGCCCTCCCCGAGGGCCTGCACCCCGCGGCCGGGGCCGGAGTAGCGCGGCAGGAGGTGGACGTGCAGGTGGTAGACGTGCTGGCCGGCGGCGCGGCCGTGGTTCCAGCCCACGTGGAAGGCGATGGGCTCGAGCGCGCGCGCCACCTTGGCCTGGACCTCCTTCACGGCCCTGAAGAGCCCCTCGATGTGCTCGTCGGGCAGGTCGAGGAGGGTCGGGGCGTGGTGGCGAGGGATGACGAGAACGTGACCCTTGGCGGCCGGGTACCTGTCCAGGAAGCCCACCGCGGCCGGGGATTCATAGACCAGGTTGGCCTGGAGCTCGCCCGACACGACCTTGCAGAAGAGGCAGTCGTCCATGAGGGTAGCCTACGACGTTCGAAATCCTCTTGCCGGATGCCCGGTTGGGTGTCGAGAGCAGGACGCCCGGCGGCGACCCCCGAATGCCCGGCACGGTCCGGCAGAATGCCGGGCTCTGCTAGACGTACGATCCACGAAGCGCCGGCCCGCCCGGCGTCTCCAAGGATGCCCGGCACCGGATGAGGAATACCTGGTA
>DASRTO010000433.1:0-11631 GCA_035655915.1 Anaeromyxobacteraceae bacterium | reverse complement strand
ATGTTCTCGAGGCGGTCGAGCACCGTCACGCCCGCCTGGCGCAGGGCCTCGACCGCCTTGGCGATCTCGTCGACGCGGAAGACGACGATGGCCCGCTCTCCGCTCTTGCGGGCGGCGGAATACATGTACTCGACGTTGATGTCGCGCCCCCGCAGCGCGTGCAGGGCGACGGCCAGGCCGCCGGGCCGATCCGGAACCTCGACCGCGATGACCCGCGTCTTCTCGACGGTGAAGCCGGCCTCCTTGAGGACGGCGCGGCTGCGATCCGCATCCTCGACGATCAAGCGCAGGATGCCGAAGTCGGCCATGTCGGCCACGGTGATGGCCTTGACGTCGATGGCGGAGCGGGCCAGGACGTCGATGACGTCGGCGAGCCCCCCCGACCGGTTCTCGAGGAAGATCGACACCTGCACGACCTCCATGTGGCCTCCCGGACTGACCTGCGCCGTGGCGCAGGATAGCGAATCGCGCCGCGGGAATCACCCCGTGGCTGGTCAGATGTTGCGCCGGTCGATGACGCGCTTGGCCTTGCCCTCGCTTCGGGCGATCGATCGCGTCTCCACGAGCGAGGCCAATACCCGGATGCCCAGCACCTGCTCCAGCGCGTCCTCCAGCCTGCGGTGCAGCGCCTCCAGGGCCCGGACCTTGTCGGAGAACACCTCGGGGGTGACCTCCACCCGGACCTCCATCTGGTCGAGCCCCTTCTCGCGGGTGAGGACGATCTCGTAGTGCGGCAGCGTGCCCTCCACCCGCAGCAGCGCCGCCTCCACCTGCGACGGGAACACGTTCACCCCGCGGATGATGAACATGTCGTCGGAGCGGCGGGCAACCCGCTTGATGCGGCGGATGGTGCGCCCGCAGGCGCAGGGCTCGGGCACCAGGGTGGTGATGTCGCGCGTCCGGTAGCGGATCATGGGCATCGCCTGCTTGGAGAGCGTGGTGACCACCAGCTCGCCCTCGGCCCCGTCCGGCAGGACCGCTCCGCTCGTCGGATCGATGATCTCCGGGAGGAAGTGGTCCTCGAAGATGTGGAGCCCCTGCTGCTGGAGGCACTCGGAGCCGACTCCCGGGCCGATGATCTCGGAGAGGCCGTAGATGTCCTGGGCGCGGATGCCGCTCTCCGACTGGATGCGCTGGCGCATGGCGTCGCTCCACGGCTCGGCGCCGAAGACGCCCACCCGGAGGCGGCCCACGTCCAGCTTGGCCTCCCTGGCCCGCTCCAGGAGGTGCAGGAAGTAGCTGGGGGTGCAGCAGATGACGGTGACGCCGAAGTCCTGCATCACCATGAGCTGCCGCTCGGTGTTGCCGCCGGAGATGGGGATGACGGTGGCGCCCAGCGCCTCGGCGCCGTAGTGGGCCCCCAGGCCGCCGGTGAACAGGCCGTAGCCGTACGCGTTCTGGATGACGTCGCAGCGGTGCACGCCGCAGGCGGCGAAGGTCCGGACCATGACCTCCTTCCAGACCTCGATGTCTGCCTGGGTGTAGGCCACCACGATGGGCTTGCCGGTTGTCCCCGAGGAGGCGTGCAGCCGCACCACCTCCTCCATGGGGCTGGCGAAGAGGCCGAAGGGGTAGGTGTCCCGCAGGTCGGCCTTCACGGTGAACGGGAGGCGGCCCGCGTCGTCGAGGCTCTTCACGTCGTCCGGCCGGAGGCCGCGCTCCTCCATGCGCTTCCGGAAGAGCGCCTGGTGCTGCCAGGCGCGCCGCACCACCGCCTGCAGCCGCTGGCGCTGCAGCTGGCGAAGCTGCTCGCGCGGGAGAAAGTCGGCGGCGCTGGCGGGGTGGAAGCCCTCCGCCGCGTCGTTCCAGTTCGGGCTCACGTTGCCTCCTCGGCCTTCCTCCCCTGTCCCTGCGCCGGCGCCTGGGAGGACGGCCCGGCTGCCACCGGAGCGCCTCGCCGGGCGGCGGTGTCGCGACCCAGGCGAAAGGCCTTCTCGTTCGCGTCGTGCAGCCGCTCGGGGAGCGCGGCGCGCACGGCCTCGAGCCAGAGCGCCTCCGGGATGTCGAGGTGGTGGGAGAGGGCGCCCAGCAGGGCCACGTTGAGGCTCTTGCGGTTGGTCAGGGCGCGCTCGTCCACGAAGTCGGGGGCGATGACCAGCCCGCCGGGCCGGAGCACCGGCCGGTTCATCTCCACCTGGCCGGGGTCCAGCACCAGGAGGAAGTCGGCCTCCCCGCGCGGCACCATGGGGGAGAGCACCTCGTCGCCGAATCGCACGTCGGAGGTCACCGTGCCGCCGCGCTGGCTCATCCCGTGGATCTCGGCCGTCTTCACGTCGTGCCCGGCGCGGCAGGCGGCGTCGGCCAGGATGCCCGCCGCCTTGATGGCCCCTTGCCCCCCCAGCCCGGCCACCACCACGTTCACGATGCGCCCCATCTAGCGTGCTTCCTCGCAGCCGGCGGCGCAGGCGAGCTGTGCCCGGTCCGCGTTCTGCCTGTCCCACCTCCGGATGTCGGCGGCGGCGAGGACGCAGGTCTTGCGGGCGACGATGAGGGCCAGTTGACTGTCGGCCAGCCGTTCCCGCAGGAGCCGCTCGAAGCCGGCCGGGTCGACGACCGGGTCCACCACGTGGACCTGCGCCACGCCGCAGGCGCGGGCGAAGCCCTCGATGGAGAACCTGGCGGTGGCGCCGTGCCCCAGGGTCCGGCCGGTGGCCGGGTGCTCCTGCTGCCCGGTCATGGCGGTGGTGCCGTTGTCGAGCACGATCACCACGTGCCCGGTGGGGGGCGGGTTGTAGACCATCTCCACCAGGCCGTTCAGGCCGGAGTGCACGAAGGTGGAGTCGCCGATGACCGAGACCACCCGCCGCGCCTGTGCCTCGGGCAGCACGTGGCGCAGTCCCAGCCCGACGCCCAGGGAGGCCCCCATGGCCACGCAGGTGTCCATGGCCCGGTACGGCTCCATCACCCCCAGGGTGTAGCAGCCGATGTCCCCCGCCACGATGCAGTCGAGCTTCTGCAGCGTCCCGTAGACCGGATGGTAGGGGCAGGCGTCGCACAGCCGCGGCGGCGTCGCCCTGAGCGGGGGAGGCTCGGGCGAGATGTCGCCGGCCAGGATGCGCCGCACCCGCTCCACGCTCATCTCGCCGAAGCGGTACATCTCCGGCTTCCCCTCCACCGCCACGCCGGCGGCGCGCAGCTGCTCCACGAGGAAGGGGTCGCCCTCCTCCACCACCAGGCAGCGCTTCACGCTCCGGGCGAAGGCGCGCAGCCGCTCGATGGGCAGCGGGTAGACGGTTCCGATGCGGAAGGCGCTGGCCTCCGGGGCCGCCTCCCGGACGTGCTGCCAGGTGACGCCGCAGGTGATGATGCCCAGCTCCGGGTCGCCCCGCTTCCAGAGGTTGAGGGACGAGGCCTCGCTGGCCTTCTGGATCTCCTCCAGCTTGCCCCGGAGCCTGCGGTGCGCCGGCCGGGCGTGCGCCGGAACCATCACCCGGCCCGCGATGTCCCGCTCGAACCGCGGCGCGCCCGGGGCCGGAAATCCTCCGCGCCGGGTCACCAGGGTCTTGGAGTGGCAGACGCGGGTCGTCATCCGCAGCATCACCGGCAGCTTCCACCGTTCGGACAGCGCCATGGCCTCGAGCAGGAAGTCGTAGGCCTCCTGCGAGTCGCTCGGCTCCAGCATGGGGATCCCGGCGGCCACGGCGTAGCGCCGGTTGTCCTGCTCGTTCTGGGAGGAGGCCATCCCCGGGTCGTCGGCCGAGACCAGCACCAGCGCCCCCGAGACGCCGGTATAGGAAGCGGTGAAGAGCGGATCGGCGGCGACGTTGACCCCCACGTGCTTCATGGTGACCAGCACCCGCGACCCGCCGAAGGCCGCGCCCAGCCCCACCTCGAGCGCCACCTTCTCGTTGGGGGCCCACTGGGCGCGCCCGCCGCCGGCGCCGAAGGACTCCAGGATCTCGGTGGAGGGGGTCCCGGGGTATCCGGTCCCGAGCGCCACCCGGGCGTCGAGCGCCGCCAGGGCGACTGCCTCGTCGCCGGACATCAACTTGCGCTCCATCACTGGTCTCCAGCCTGCCGTCCCTCGCAGGGCGCGATATTCTGGTACGGTTTTGCGTGAATTGTCTACCCCTCCCCTGCTACGGCCTGGACCCGGCCGCCGGACGGGCGACCCGTTTCCGCCGTCGAGGGTGGACAATGCCGTAAAAGAGTACCAGAATGTCCCTTACCAGGCCAGCACGCCGGCCAACCGGCAGCCGGCGCGGATCCGGGAAGAGAGGATCGACAGGGGCCATGCGCATCGTGGTGCTCGGAGCCGGGGCGCTGGGCGGGCTCATCGGCGCCCGCCTGAGCGAGGCCGGCCAGGACGTCACCCTCCTCGAGGCCAACGTAGCCAGGGCCCGGCTGCTCGCCGAGGAGGGGCTGTTCCTCTCCGAGGCCGAAACCGGCGAGCGGCACGTGCGGCTCAAGGTGGTGACCTCGCTGGAGGGCCTCCCGCCGGCCGACCTCCTGTTCGTGGCGGTGAAGAGCTATCAGACCGGGGAGGCCGTCCGCGGCGCGCTGCCGGTGATCGGGCCCAGGACCTGGATCCTCTCGACCCAGAACGGCATCGGCAACGTCGAGCAGATCCGCCGCGTCACCGGCTCGGACCGCATCCTCACCGGCATCACCTTCCACAGCATCCAGCACACCGGCCCCAACCGGATGCGCTACCGCACCGGCATCAAGCCCATCCAGATGGCGCCGCTCGACGGCCGGATCACCGACGAGGTGAGGGCCATCGGGGAGGCGTTCCGCGCCGCCGGCCTCGCCACCGACGTGGTCCCCGGGGTGGACGACGTGGTGTGGCAGAAGCTGGTGCACAATGCGGTCGTCAACCCGGTCTCGGCGCTCACCGGCATGAGCTGCAGCGAACTCCTCGAGGACCAGGACATGCAGGCCTTCATGCGCGCACTCTGCCTGGAGATCGCCGGGGTGATGCGGGCGCGCGGCACCCCGCTCGAGGACGAGGAGGACCCCTACCGGCCGCTGGTCCGCTCCCAGAAGGCGCTGGCCAAGAACCGGCCGTCGATGTGGCAGGACCTGGTGCGAGGCTTTCGCACCGAGGTCGATGCCATCAACGGCGGCATCGTCGCCGAGGCCGAGCGGCTGGGCGTGCAGGCCCCGCTCAACTGGGCCGTCCAGCAGTTCATCCACTCCCGCGAGCGGCAGCAGCGCGGACGCCAGGAGAAGGGCGCCCAGACGCTGCAGGAGGTCAAGGCGGCTCAGGCCGCGTCCCCGCCGCTGGGGCGGCCGCGCTTCGGGGGGATGCCCAGCGGCCGGGTGCCGCTGGAGTGCGCCCCCAGGCTCAAGGAGATCGTCCACGGGTACTTCCAGGACCTGGCCCGGGCCGACCGCGATCCCGACCGGCGGGTGGCCTGGTGCTCCGGCCTGGGGCCAGTCGAGATCGTGCGGGCCATGGGGTACACGCCCTACTTCCCCGAGAACCACGCGGCCCTCATCGGCGCCAGCGGCCTCCAGGGGAAGTACATCAGCCGGGCCCTGGCCGACGGTTTCTCGCCCTTCGCGTCGAGCGAGATGGCGAGCGACGTGGGCGCCATGCTGGCCGGCGAGAGCCCGCTGGCCACCATCCACGGACTGGAGCGCATCCCGCACCCCGAGGTGCTGGTCTACAGCACCAACCTGGGGCGGTACGTCGCCCGCTGGTTCGAGTACTACTCCAACCGCCTGGGCGTGCCGAGCTTCGGCCTCCACCCGCCGCCGGTGCTCGACGAGGTGGACAAGGTCGAGGTGGACGCCTCGGTCCAGCAGATGTTCAAGCTGGTCGGCCAGCTCGAGAAGCACTCGGGTCGGTCGCTCCGTCACGACCGCCTCGCCGAGGTCGTCGATCTGTCGGCTCGCGCCTCGCGGCTGTGGTCGGAGGTCATCGACCTGGCCTGCCACACTCCCAGCCCGCTCACCTACTTCGACACCCTCATCCACGTGGCGCCCATGCTCCTCCTGCGCGGCACCCGCCAGGCGGTCGAGTACTACCAGATCCTCCTGGCCGAGCTGAAGCACCGCGTCGCCGAGAAGGTGGCGGCCGTGCCCGGCGAGCGCCTGCGCTGCTACTGGGAAGGGCCGCCCATCTGGTGCGCGCTCCGGCCGCTGGCGAGCCTGTTCCTCGACGAGGGGATCGCGGTGGTGGCCTCGACCTACGCGCCCACCTACGTCTTCGAGGGGTTCCACCGCGACAACCCCCTCGAGAGCATGGCGCGCGCCTACACCTCCATCTACCCGAACCGCTCGCGCGAGCACAAGGTGCGCTTCCTCAAGCACGAGTTCGAGCGCTTCGGGATCGACGCGGCCGTCTTCCACGACGCGCGCACGTCCCCGGAGCACAGCGGCGTCCGCTACGGCATGCACATCCGCCTGCGGAGCGAGACCGGCGTGCCGGCGTTGGTGGTGGAGGGGGACACCCACGACCTGCGCCTGGTGTCGGTCGATCACATCCGGGCCCAGGTCCGGGAATACCTCGAGCAGCGGCGGGCGGCGCAGCGGTCCAGCGGCGCGCGGGACGCGCTGGCCCACTAGCGATGCGGTGGAGGCCCTAGCAGCGAGGTTCGAGTCATGGTGGTGGCGGGAGCGGACATCGGCACCGAGTGCGTCAAGGCCATCGTGGCCGGCCAGGGCGGGAAGATCCTCGGACGCGGCGCGGTGCCCACGCGCGGCTACTTCCAGGATTGCTACCGGGAGGCCATGGGCAACGCGCTGGCCGAGGCGCAGGTCCAGGCCGGGGATCTGAAGGCCGTCTGCGTCACCGGGTTCGGCGCCTCGTGCGCGCCCAGCGGCTCCCAGACCGTCACCGAGACCATCTGCCAAGCCCGCGGCGCCTTCCACCATCTCGGCAAGGCGATGACGCTCGTCGACATCGGCGGGCGCGATCCCAAGATCGTCCGCGTCGACGGGCGCGGCGGCGTGGTGGCCAGCCGGAGTGCCCGCAAGTGCGCCGTCGGCATCGGCACCTTCCTCATGTTCACGTCGCGCCACCTCGACGTGCACCCGACGCGCCTGATGGACCTCGCCACCTCGGCCGGGGCGCCGGCCGCCGTCGGAAGCTACTGCTCGGTCTTCGCCGAGGCCGAGGTCATCGAGCTGCTCCGCCGGGGCGTCCCTGCCGGCGAGATCGCCCTGGGCGCCATGTACTCGGTGGCGGATCGGATCATGGAGATGGACCGCCTCGCCGCGCCGGTGGCCGTCGCCGGCGGCGTCTGCGAGTACTTCCCCGGCGTCGTCAGGGCGCTGGCCGAGCGCTCGGGATGCGCGGTCGAGGTGGTCCCGGAGCCCATCATGACGGGAGCGCTGGGCGCGGCGCTGTCCGCCCTCGAGAGCGCCCCCGGTTGAGGAGGATCTCATGCCGACCCCGCCCCGCCAGACCCCGGGCGCCTCGCCCGCGATCGAGGCGTCGGCCCGACTGAAGCAGATCATGGCGGACCACTTCGCGGCGGTGGGTCAGGCCGCGCGCGAGCGCACCGCGCCGGTGGCCTGGTGCACCAGCGTCGGCCCGGTGGAGCTCCTGCGCGCCCTCGGCTACCAGGTCTTCTTCCCGGAGAACCACGGCGCCATGCTCGGCGCCAGCCGCATGGCCAACGAGACCATGGCCGCCGCCCACGCCCTGGGCTACTCGCCCGACATCTGCTCGTACCTCACCAGCGACATCGGCTCCTACCTCCTCCAGAAGACCCCCCTGGCGCGGCACGGCATGTCGCGGGCACCGCGCGCCGATCTCCTCCTCTACAGCACCAACCAGTGCCGTGAGGTGCGCGACTGGTTCGAGTTCTACGGGCGGGAGTGGAAGGTGCCGGTGGTCGGCGTGACCTCCTTCCGCGATCTCGACGAGGTCCAGCCCCACCACGTCGACGCCATCGCCCGCCAGCTGGAGGCGCTGGTGCCCGCCCTGGAGGCGGTGGCCGGACGCCGGCTCGAGGCCTCCCGGCTGGAGGAGGCGGTGGCCCTCTCCAGGACGTGCAGCGACCTGTGGCGGGACTGCCTGCACACCGCGGCGGCCCGCCCCGCGGCGCTCACCTTCTTCGACGGCACCATCCACATGGGGCCGGCGGTGGTCCTGCGCGGGACGGCCGAGGCCTGCGACTACTACCGGCTGCTCCTGGCAGAGCTCCAGGCCCGCGTCGCCGCCGGCGTGGGGGCCATCCCTCGCGAGCGGTTCCGCCTCTACTGGGAGGGCATGCCGGTGTGGGGCCGGCTGCGGGACCTGGCCCGGCTGTTCGAGCAGCTCCAGGCCGGCGTGGTCGCCTCGACCTACTGCAACAGCTGGGTCTTCGATGCGCTCGACCCGCGCCATCCGCTGCCCTCGATGGCCAGGGCTTCGCTGGAGATCTTCATCGCGCGCTCCGAGGGGCCCAAGCAGCGGTATCTGGAGCGCATGGTCGCCGAGTTCCAGGTGGACGGGGTCCTGTTCCACGACGCGCTCACCTGCCCCAACAACTCCAATACCCGCTTCGGCCTGCCGCAACGGCTGCGCCAGGCGCTCGGCGTTCCGGTGCTGACCCTCGACGGCGACCTCAACGACCTGCGCTGCTTCTCCGACGAGCAGGCGCGCACCAACATCGAAGGCTTCGTCGAGCAGCTGGAGGGGTCGGTCCCGCAGCGGCCGGCCTCGGTGCGCGCATGACCGACGGGCCCTGCTACGCCGGCATCGACTCCGGGTCCTGGAACACCAAGGCGGCGCTGGTGGACGCCGGCGGGCGCCTGCTCGCCACCGCGGTGATTCGCACCGGCGCCGACGTGCCGGGCGCGGCGGAGCGGGTCTTCGCCGAGCTGCTGGAGCGGGCCGGCCTGGGCCGCGCGGCGGTGGCGGCGATCTGGGCCACCGGCTTCGGGCGGCACGCCATCCCCCTGGCCGGCGGCTCGCGGACGGAGCTCGACGCCCACGCCCGCGGCGCGCTCCGGTACGCGGCAGGTCCCCTCACCGTCATCGACATCGGCGGCCAGGACGCCAAGATCATCCTGGTGGACGGGCAGGGGCGCCGCATCGGCCACAAGATGAACCGCAAGTGCGCCGCCGGCACCGGCAGCTTCCTCGAGGAGATGGCCCTGCGCCTCGACGTTCCCATCACCGGGCTGCCGGCCCTGGCCGGTGCCTCCACCGAGGAGATCTCGCTCGGCAGCTTCTGCACCGTCTTCACGGGCACCGAGGTGCTGGGTCTCATCCGCCAGGGGAAGCGGCCGGCGGACCTGGCGCGGGCCGCCTATCGCTCGGTGGTGAAGCGGGTGCTGGAGATGGAGCGCGTCCAGGGCCGGGTGGTCGCCACCGGCGGGGTGGTGGCCTATCACCCCATGGTCGTCGAGCTGCTGGAGGCGGCGGTCGGGGAGCGGGTCACCGTCCCCGAACACGCGCAGGAGATCGGCGCGCTGGGGGTGGCGCTGGCCGCCCTGGCCGCCTCGCAGCAGCCGACCCGGGAGAGCGCGTGAGCCGCCTGCTGAACGTCGGCGAGGCGCTCGCCGTCCACGCCCGGCTGGACCCCCATCGCCTCGCGGTGAAGGACCTGCGGCGCAGCCTGACCTACGCCCAGTACGAAGACCGCGCCAGCCGGCTGGCCAGCGCGCTCGGAGGCCTGGGCCTGGGCAAGGGCGACCGCGTCGCCGTCTTCGCCCACAACTGCCTGGAGTGGATGGAGCTGTACGCCGCCTGCGCCAAGAGCGGGGCGGTGGCAGTCCCGGTGAACTTCCGGCTGGCCGGCCCCGAGGTCCGCTACATCCTGGAGGACAGCGGCGCCACCGCGCTCTTCGCCGGCGCCGACCTGCTGGACGTGGTCGAGAGCCTCGGAAGCGACCTGCCGGTCGCCCCTGGCAGGCGGGTGCAGATCGGGGGGGAGCGCCCGCGCCCTGGCTTCCGCGCCTACGAGGACCTCCTGGCCGAGGCCTCTCCCCGCCCGCCGCCGGCGGACGTCCGCCCCGAAGACCCCTGGACCATCATGTACACCTCTGGGACCACCGGAAGGCCCAAGGGCGCGGTGCGAAGCCACCAGAGCTACGCCCTCTTCTACCTCATGAACGCCGTGGAGTTCGCCTTCGGCCGCGACGACGTGGGCCTGGCGGTGATGCCGCTGTGCCACGTGAACTCGGTGTTCTACGGCTTCGTCTTCACGTACCTCGGTGCCTCGACGGTGGTCTACGATCGCAAGAGCTTCGACCCGGAACACCTGCTCTCGGTCCTGGCCGACGAGCGGATCACCTTCACCTCGCTGGTTCCCACGCACTACGTGATGATGCTGGGCCTCTCCGCCGCGGTCCGCGGGAAGCGCGATCTCTCGCGGGTGGGGAAGCTGCTCATCTCCTCGGCGCCGGCCCGACGCGACACCAAGCTGGCCATCATGGAGTGCTTCCCCAGCTCGCGGCTCTTCGAGGCCTACGGCTCGACCGAGGCCGGCCTGGTGACCTTGCTGCGTCCCGAGCGTCAGTTCGACAAGCTCGGCTCCATCGGCCGTGAGATCGTCGGCATCGACCGCCTGCGGCTCCTCGACGGCGACGGCCGGGAGGTCCCCGAGGGCGAGGTGGGCGAGATCTTCGCCCGGACCCCCACCGCCTTCGACGGGTACTGGAACCAGCCCGAGGCCACCGCGCGCGCCTTCCGCGAGGGTTACTGCACCGCCGGCGACATGGCCCGGCGCGACGCCGACGGCTTCTACACGCTGGTCGACCGCAAGAGCAACATGATCATCACCGGAGGCGAGAAGGTCTACCCCTCCGAGGTGGAGCAGGTCCTGGCGTCGCACCCCGACGTCGGCGAGGTGGCCGTCATCGGTGTTCCCCATCCCAAGTGGGGCGAGTCGGTCCTGGCGGTGGTGGTCCCCAGGCCCGGCCGCGAGCCGCCGGCGGCCGCCCTCGTCGAGCACGCCCGCGGCAAGCTGGCGGGCTACAAGTGCCCGCGGGCGGTGGCCTTCGTCCGCGACGAGGAGATGCCGCGGACCGCCACCGGCAAGATCCTGCACCGAGTGCTGCGGGACCGGTTCGCCGGCAAGCCGCCGCCGTGACCGGCACCCCCCTCAGCCCGCCAGCTCCCGCAGCGCCCGGGCCGCGTACTCGCGGGCCACCTTCTTGCGCCAGCCCAGGGAGAAGTCGGTGTTCTCAAGGGGCTTGGCCACCTGGGCCGCCAGGCGGGCCGCCTCGCGGACCACCTCCTCGTCGGCGAGCCGGCGGCCGGCCAGGAACTCGCCGGCGGCGCGCGCCTCCTGCGGCCGCGAGCCGACGCCGCCCAGGAAGACGCGGGCCGACTCGACCACCCCGCCGGTCCCGAGGCGCACCCGCGCCGCCACGCCCAGCACCGGGAAGTCGAACGAGCCCCGCCGCCTCAGCTTCAAGTAAGCGGCCCGCTCGCCGGCCGAGGGGGCCGGCAGGTGGATGGCCGAGAGGACCTCGTCGGGGCGGCGCGCCAGGTGGCGGATGCCGTCGTCGGCGAAGAGGTCGGCCACCGGGATGCGCCGCTCGCCCCCCCTCGAGGCCAGGGTCACCTCGGCGCCGAGGGCGCACAGGACCGGGGCCGTGTCGGAGGACGAGACCGCCCAGCAGCGGTCCGAGCCCGGGGCGACCCAGCACACCGCGCCGTCCTTCTTCATGCAGAAGCCGATGGCCTCGCGCCACTCCTGGCTCTGATCGTAGTAGCTGCATCGGGTGTCGAGGCACAGGTTCCCG
>DASRTO010000432.1:0-1875 GCA_035655915.1 Anaeromyxobacteraceae bacterium | reverse complement strand
ATCCACCCCGCTCTCCTGCTGTGCAGGAACGGCTTGTGGAACGACGAGCCAGAGCGACGAGACGGCCGCGACGGCGAGCTTCCGCATGGGCTTCCTCCCATGAGCACCAGGGATGCGATGCAGGGCCTCCGGTGCGAGGATAGCCGAACGGGGCCAGGCGGTATAATCCTCGATCGCATGCCGCTCTGCGCGAAGTGCCATCGCGAAGGCCCCGAGGGCGCGCTCTTCTGTCCGTTCTGCAGCGCCCCCATCCTTGCGCCCCAGGGAAGGGCGGAGGCGGCCGACCCGCTCGTCGGGCAGACGATCAAGGGCACCTACCTGGTGCAGCAGCGGATCGGGAGCGGCGGCATGGGACGGGTCTACAAGGCCGTCCAGATCAACCTCGATCGCCCGGTCGCCCTCAAGCTCCTGCGGCCCTCGTTCCTCTCCGACCAGACCATCGTCCAGCGATTCCACCGGGAGGCTCGGGCCGCCTCGAGGCTCCGCCATCCGAACGTCATCTCGGTGACCGACTTCGGGCAGACCGAGGACGGCACGCTCTTCATGGCCATGGAGTACCTGCCGGGGCGCAGTCTCCTCAGGCTCATGGCCGAGGAGTTCCCCCTCGGCGAGCGTCGGGTGGTCCACCTGGCCGGCCAGATCCTCTCGGCGCTGGCGGAGGCTCACGCCGCCGGCATCGTCCACCGCGACCTCAAGCCCGAGAACGTGATGGTCGAGTCGCGGCGGGGCGAGCCGGACTTCGTGAAGGTGCTGGATTTCGGGATCGCCAAGATCCAGGAGCCGGACGGTGGCGAGGGGCGGCTCACGCAGACGGGTCTCATCTTCGGGACCCCCGACTACATGAGCCCGGAGCAGGCGACGCTGGTGCCGCTCGACGCCCGCAGCGATCTGTACTCGGTGGGCGTCATGCTCTACGAGATGCTCGCCGGGCGCCACCCGTTCCAGGCGGCGACGCCGCCCGCCATGGCGCAGGCGCACGTCGTGCAGCCGCCTCCGCCGATGTCCGAGCGCTCTCCGCCAGGCCACCGGGTGTCGCCGGCCCTCGAGGCGCTGGTGATGCGGGCGCTGGCGAAGAACCCAGAGGATCGCTTCCAGTCGGCCGAGGAGATGCGCCGAGAGCTGCTCGACTGCCCGCTCGACCCCGGGCTCGGCGAAGGTCCGGCGGCCGCCGAGCGCATGGCCCCGGCCTCCTCGCCTCGCGCGCCGGCGACGCCCGGATCCACGAGGCCACGGTCCTCCGGGTCGGCGGGCCCGCCCGGGCCGGCGACGCCGTCTCGCCCGGGCGCGCCGGGGCCGACCGGGACCGCCGCGATCCCGCCGCCCCGGACGCCGCCTCCAGCGCCGACGCTTCCTTCCGGGGCCGCGCCCGGGACGCCTCCCGGCCGCCGCCCCGTGCCCCTCACGGAGCCGCTCATCCGCGAGTCGGAGCCGCCGCCGACGCCGAGCAAGGGCCCGCCGACCGGGGCGCGGCCGCGGAGCCGCTTTCCGTTCGTCGTCGCCTCGTTCGGGCTGGCGGTATTCGCCATCGGTGGCTTCCTCGTCTTCGGCCGCTCGGCCGGCGAGAAGGGGCCGGCGCCGGTCGAGCCCGCTCCACTCGCGGAGAGGCCGCCGCAGCCGCGGCCACCGGCGACCATCGAACAGCCGGGCCCTGCCGCCGCGGCGCATGCTCCGAGCCCGGAGAAGCTTCCGCCAGCCCCGGCGGCCGAGCCGGGAGCGGCGCCGAGGGCCGGCGCAGCAGCGCCGCCGACTTCCGTACCGGCGAACCCTCGCAGCCAGAAGCGGAAGCGAGCGGCGGCCGCGGCCAAGGGTCAACACGCGGCCGGCGTCGCCTCCGCTGCCGGAGAGGCGAACCGCGCGGCTCCGCCTCGCGCCCCG
>DASRTO010000431.1:0-2503 GCA_035655915.1 Anaeromyxobacteraceae bacterium | reverse complement strand
TGAAGCAGCGGTTCATGAACGATCTCGCCACCTACCGCATCTACGTGGGCTGGCTCTGGTCGCTGGTCCGCCACCAGGCGGCCATCACCCGCGACGGGGCGCTGCAGCGGCAGGTGCTGACCGAGGACGGGGTGGTGCTGGGCGCGAGCCCGGAGAAGGTTCCCGCCGGGACGCGCTTCACCCGGGAGCTGTTCCAGAAGGTCTGGGACTACCACTACGAGTGGACGAGGGCCTTCTTCGCCGAGCAGGACCGCCGCGGCGACCCAGGGCGCTTCGACCGCTCCAAGGCCGGCGTGATCATGGAGCTCTTGAAGCGGCAGCTCCTCTCGCCGCGCTACATCCAGCACAGCGCCCGCGTCCTCTTCGTGATCGGGCAGGCGACCGCCGAGGAGCGCGGCCCCATCCTGGACGCGATCTTCGACCTGCCCCGCGAGGAGATCGCCAAACGGGTCAGGGCCGGGACCATGCCGCCCTCGGCGCTCTCGGCCCACGACTACGTGAACGACGTCTTCGCCTGATCTCCTGCGCGGGGAGCCCGCTGGCGACCCGGGGCGCCCCGCCTGGATCGCGTCAACGGGACGGGAACGGTCAGAAGCGGAAGCGGGTGCCCACCTGCAGCTGCAGGGCCCGCCCCCACTCTCCGTCCTTGTTCCAGCGCTTCCCGGCCAGGAGCTCGGCCACGAAGTCCAGGCGGGGTACCGGGGACCAGGCCAGGTTCGCGCACAGGCGCAGGGTCTGGCGCAGCGAGTCCGCCGGCTGGGCGTCGAGGTTCCAGACCCGCACCCAACCGGCCGAGAGGGTGGAGCGCAGCGCGGCGGTCCAGCCGAGCTCGTAGCCCAGGTAGCCGGCGAGGATCGGCAGGGCCCGGAGCTCGGCAGCGGCCGGGTCGTAGTAGGCGTCCTGGCCCTGGCCGGTCATGCCGAAGTACTTGTCGAGGTCGCTGACGTACCGGCCGATGCCCTGGCCCCAGTAGGCCCCGAAGGTGAGGTCGTCATTCTCGAAGATCCAGCCGGTGTGGAGCCGGCCGTTCGCGCCCAGGCCGATGCCGGCCACGTGGACGTTGTCGGGGGGCGGAGCGGAGGGCTGGGCCCGGACCTGGCGCAGCACCAGCCCCAGCTGCACGTGGCCTAGCGAGCGGATGAGGCCGGTCAACGTTCTCTGTGGCTCCCAGCGGATCCTGAGGATCAGGTCCGGGACCTGGTTCACGCCGGTGGCCCCGGTCACCTCGGGCTGGGGGTTCTCCAGGGAGAACGCCAGGGTGAGGCGGTCGGCCAGCGGCAGTGTGTAGCGCGCCTGGACCGGGCGGAAGCGGGAGATGGCGTTCAGCCCCTCGAAGTCGATCCCGTCCGGCTCCGCCTCCGGGTCGGAGAAGGTGGACCAGGTCTGGCCGAAGAGGAACCCGCCCCACTGGCCGAAGGCGTGGCGCAGGCGCAGGACGCCGCTCGAGCCCGCGAAATCCGCCTCGATGAAGGCCCGCATGGTGCCCACGCCGGTGGGGGTGCGGAAGTCGAGGTTGAAGCGGCTCGGGGCGGCCGTGAGGACGACGCGCGGTCCGGCGCCGGGCGGGGCGGTCCCCTGGATGGGGATCGAGGAGGCGACGAAGCGATCGTCGGTGCCGATGGGGTCGAAGCTGTCCACCAGCGTCACCCGGACCTGGCCGCCGATCCTGAGGGCAGCGTCGGTCCCGGGGATGCGGAACGACCCCGGGAAGTCGCCGGCCTTCACCACGTCGGCGGCCTCAGGGAGCCTGCTGGCCTGCTCCTCCAGCTTCGCCAGGCGCTCGTCCCTGGCTGCCGCCGCCTCGCCGATGCGGGGCACTTCGTCCTCGAGGCGCTCCAGCCGGCCCTGGCTCCGGGCCGACTCGGCTTCCAGCTCCCGGATCTGCTCCTCCAGGGCGCGGATCCGCTCCTGCAACGCCTGGCTCTCCGCCGCGGCGCGCTGGCGCGACTCCCCGGCCTGGCGCTGCTCCTCCAGCCGGCGCTCCTCCGCCGGCTTCGCGGCGGCCGGGGAGGCCTTCCTGGCGGGAGTTCTGGTCGGCTTCGCCGCCGGGGCCGCGGTCCCGGGGGGCGCCGGCCCGGCGGCGGGCGTCGTGGGCTGGCCAGCGGGCGGGGGCGGCCCGGCGGCCGGCGCTTCGGCGGGGGCCTGCGCCCGGACGGCGGTGGCCAAGAGGGCCAGGACCGCGGCCACGCCGAGCGACGTCGCCCTGCACCGCGCCATCTGCCGCGCTCCCCCCTCGGCCGGCGCGACCGCCGGCCCACGAGACCTTAGCACCGGCGCGGCGCGCGGCGAAGGCGCTCCAGGCTGGCCCATCCCCGGTCCCGGAGGCGGCATCATCGCGGCAGTCGCTTGCCGCGAGCCCACTGAGGTAGGGCGGGGGCTCGTCCCTGAGGATTGGTCACAAGTCGGCCTGGGTTCCGGCCTCGGTCCCGGTTGCCGTTTCGAGAGACCCGCGGCGGTGGGGATTCACGTGCCGTTCTCGGCAACGAGGAGGACGGCGACGGCG
>DASRTO010000430.1:0-3083 GCA_035655915.1 Anaeromyxobacteraceae bacterium | reverse complement strand
CCGTGGGCGAAGTTCAAGACCCCCAGCACCCCGAAGATCAGGGTCAGGCCGCTCGCCACCAGCCAGATGAACATGCCGGTGGAGAGGCCTGCCAGGCAGACGTGGGCGATGGATTGCACGCGTCTCGGTCCGCCCCCGCGGCGAAGGGGAGCGCCGAGAGGGCGGCGCTCCCCCGGGCCCGCCTAGAAGGGCGGCTGGGTGCCCGGCCCCTGGAAGGGCGGCCTGGCGAAGTAGGCGCTGGCCGGGATGACCTTCTGCTCGCCCATGACCTTGAAGGGGTACTTGGGGTCGGCCCTGGTCTTGCCCCAGGGGACCTCGTAGATGGCCTGGTGGTCCTCCTTGCGGAAGACGCGGTGCCCGCCGGGGGACTTGAGCTCCATCCCCTCCATGGCGGCGATCACCGCCTTGGTGGCCTTGGAGCCAGCCTTCTCCACCGCCGCCTTGATGGCATAGAGCGACGAGTACCCGGTCTCGGAGACGTAGGCCGGATAATGGTTCCATCTCTTCTGGAAACGCGCCACCCAGTCGTTGTTGGTCTTGTCGTTGGGGTACTGGAAGTAGTAGCGGCCCGAGATCCACACGCCGTCCGGGTAGTCCTGCCCCAGCCCCTCCAGCACGTCCATGGCCGCGCCCACCGGGAACATGACGTACTTGATCTTGTCGAAGAGACCGGCCTCCTTGGCCTGCCGCACGAAGGTGATGAGCTCGCCGGCCCACTCGGTGGAGTAGAGCCCCTCGGGCTTGGCGTCGAGGATGGTGTTGATGTGGGAGCGGAAGTCGGTGGTGCCGAAGGGGGCGAAGGACTCGGTCTTGAAGGTGGTGCCGGGCTTGAGCTTGCCCAGGGTCTCCTGGAACATCTTCCAGCAGGTGAACCCGTACTCGTACTTGGGGCTGATGGTGGCCCAGTGCGAGACGGGGAAGTCCTTGGCCACCAGGGCGGCGGCGTTGCCGTCCTGGTAGGTGGGAGAGCAGATGCGGAAGATCTGCTTCACCCCCTTCTTGAAGACCCACTCCTCGGTGAGCTTCTCGGTGGCGGCGTGGGTAACGACGAGGACCCGGTCGAGCTGCTCCATCACCGGCGCCAGCGCCAGCGCCTGCCCGGAGGAGTCGATCCCGCCCAGGAAGTCGGCGCCCCAGCTGTCCACGTGGTAGCGGGCGTTCTTGATGGCCTCCTCGGGCTTGGTGGTGGAGTCGCGGAAGTCCAGCTCCACCTTGGCGCCGGCGATGCCGCCCTTGGCGTTGATCTCCTCGACGGCCATGGTCACGCCCATCTTGTGGAACTCGCCGTACCCGGCCAGGGTGCCGGAGAGGACCGCCTGGTAGCCCACCTTGATGGGCCCCTTCACCGAGGCGGTGGCCGCGAAGGCGCCGCGAGGGAAGGCCGCGGCGGCGGCGGCGAGGATGGAGCCGGTGCCGGTCAGCTTCACGAACTGCCGGCGACCGAGGCGTCTCTTGGCCATGGCGGGGATCTCCTGTGCGGGGGTGCCGGCGAGCCTAGCAAAGCGGAGGCGGCGGACGCAAAGCGGCCCCGGCCGGCCATCCTCGTCCCTCTACCGGCCGCTCCTCCGGTCGCCCCGAGGCACGGCGCCGGGCGCGCCGTCAGGGCGCCGCGGCCGGCCCCGCCAGACGGAGGCCGCCCGGCCGGAGCGGGCTCACCACGCTACTTCTTCCCGTACTGCTCCACCAGGTACTCCTGGATCTTGGCCGCCTCCTCCGGGGAGATGGGCGCGCCCATGACCTTCACCATCTTGGCGACCGACGCCTCCCACCCCTTCTTGTCCAGGAACGGGGAGTTCATGCCGATGTAGTCGAGGCTGTGGCACGTCACGCAGCGTGCCTGGACCAGCTCCTTGCCCGGGCCGTCCTTGAGCTTGAACTGGCTCTCGTCGGCGAGGGCGGGGGCGGCGAGCAGCAGGAGCGACAGGGCGAGCGTTCTCATGGGCGCGCGCTCCTCAGGCCACCTGGACGTCGACCTTCTGCACGACGTTGTTGTGGTAGCCGGCAGGGTTGAAGATGAGGTCGAAGGTCTGGGTGGAGCCGATCCGGTTGGTGGCCTTGGCCATCACCGTGTAGACGCCCTTCTTGTCCGCCTTGAAGGCGTGGCTCCACTGGCGCCAGGAGAACCGGCCGTAGTCCTTTCCCAGCTCGGCCGGGCGCCACGACCGGCCGCCGTCGGTGGACACGTCGACCTCCTGCATCCCGTAGCCGCCGTCCCAGGCGATGCCCTTCACCTCCACCCGCTGCCCGACCTTGAAGCGCTGGCCGCTCTTCGGGGCGGTGATGAGGGAGGCGACCACCATCTCGGTGATGGGCGTGGTGGGCGCCTCGGTCTCCTGGGACGTGAACCGGTCCACCAGCGGGAACTTCCCCCTGGGGATGCGGTAGGCCGGGTTCATCCAGAAGCCCTTGAAGGGCTGGGAGACCACCTCGATCGAGACGATCTGCTTGGTCCAGTAGGTGCCGGTCCAGCCCGGGACCACCAGCCGGACCGGGTGACCGTTCCAGTGCGGCAGCGGCTCGCGGTTCATCTCGTAGGCCAGAAGGGTGTTCTCGTCGAGCGCCTTCCACATGGGGAGGCTCTTCACGAAGTCGGGGGTGGTGGCGAGCGGGGCCGAGTCGGCCCCGTCCATCACGATCTCCACCGCCTCCTTCTTCACGCCGGCCTTGGCCAGCACATCCTTGAGGCGGATGCCCTTCCAGCGGGCGTTCCCCATGGCGCCGTGGCCCCACTCGACCCCGGGGACGTGCGGGTTGGAGAGCCCGCGCCGGTTGCCGGAGCACAGGCACACCGCGGCGATCTCCACCTGCTCGTATCCCCTGAGGTCGTCCCAGGCGAGGGCCAGCGGCTTCTCCACCGAGTCGCCGCCGATCTCGAGCTTCCACTGGGCGGTGCCGACCGCCGGGATGTTGGAGAGGTGGTAGCGGACGAAGAAGGCGTCGTTGGGCGTGAAGGGCTCGTTGAAGTAGTCGAGCGGCGTCTCGTAGTTCGGGGGCCGGAAGGTCCGCTTCACCAGGGGCCGCTTGCCGGGGAGGGCGTGGAGGATGGACTCCTCCAGCGTGCCCGAAGGCAGCCCGGGCGTCGC
>DASRTO010000429.1:0-4376 GCA_035655915.1 Anaeromyxobacteraceae bacterium | reverse complement strand
GCACCCCACCGGGCAGCCGGCGCAGGAAGGCCTCGAGCCGGCCCAGGTCGGGGCGGAGGCGGGGCGGGAGCTGCCACAGCACCACCTCGAGCCGCGGCCCCAGGGGGCGCAGCGCGCGGAAGAAGCGGTGGAGGGCGCGTGACGGATCGCGCAGGCGCTTCAGGTGGGTGATGTAGCGGCTCCCCTTGGCGGCGAAGGCGAACCCCGGCGGCGTTCCCTCCCGCCAGCGCCGGCTGGCTGCCGGCGTCGGGAGCCCGTAGAAGGTGGCGTTCAGCTCCACGGTGGGGAAGCGCTCGGCGTACCGCGGCAGCCACAGGCGCCGGGCCAGGCCCTCGGGGTAGAGGACGCCCCGCCAGTGGTCGTACTGCCAGCCGCTGGTGCCGACCAGGATCCGCCCCACTGGCTCATGGGACGCCGCTATACCGGGCCTGTCGAGGGCGCGCATGGGTCGGAGGCACGGCGGTGGGGCCTCTGGACCCTCGACGCCGCGCTCGGTCGCGAGGCGCGACGCTGCGGGGTCCGGTGAGTGGCCTGACGCGCGCTGCCGACGCCGGGGGCAGGGGCGGCGCGTGGGTCGGTGGGGGGGACGCCCTTGCAGCCGGCGACCGACGGTCTACAGTGGTCGGCCATGGACGCCGACGAGTTCCGCTGTCTGGGGCGCGCGCTGGTGGACTGGATCGCCGACTACCGCGAGCGGCTGGAGTCGCTCCCGGTGATGAGCCGGGCGCGTCCCGGCGAGGTCCGGGCCCGCTTCCCCGCCGAGCCGCCGCGCCAGGGAGGCCAGCTGGCCGAGGCGCTGGCGTCGCTGGAGGCCCTGGTGCTGCCCGGCATCACCCACTGGAACCACCCCTCCTTCTTCGCCTACTTCCCTTCCAACACCAGCTACGCCTCGGTGCTCGGCGACCTGGCGGCCGCGGGGCTGGGCGCCCAGGGGATGAGCTGGCAGACCAGCCCGGCCGCCACCGAGGTGGAGGAGGTGGTGGTGGAGTGGCTGCGCCGGATGGTGGGGCTGCCCGAGTCGTTCAGCGGCGTGATCCACGACAGCGCCTCCACCGCCACCCTGACGGCGCTGCTGTGCGCCCGCGAGCGCTCGAGCGGCCACGCGCAGGCAGGCGCCGGGCTCCAGGGGGGCGAGCCGCCGCTCGTGGTCTACGCCTCCGACCAGGCGCACAGCTCGGTGGAGAAGGGGGCGCTCCTGGCCGGCTTCGGCCGGGACCACCTGCGGCTCCTCGGCACCGACGCCGAGCACGCGCTCCGGCTCGACCTGCTGGAGGAGGCGGTCCGGCGCGACCTGGCGGCGGGCCGGCGCCCCTGCGCCCTGGTGGCCACCACCGGAACCACCGGGACCACCGCGCTCGACCCGGTGGAGGGGATGGCGGCCGTCGCCGCCCGCCACCGGATGTGGCTCCACGTGGACGCGGCCCTGGCCGGCACCGCCATGGTCCTGCCCGAGTGCCGCTGGATGTGGCGCGGGGTGGAGCGGGCCGACTCGGTAGTGATGAACCCCCACAAGTGGCTGGGGACGGGCTTCGACCTCTCGGCCTTCTTCGTGCGCGATCCGGAGCACCTGGTGCGGGTGATGAGCATGAGCCCCTCCTACCTGCGCACGGCGCGGGACGCCGAGGTGAGGAACCTGCGCGACTGGGGCATCCCCCTGGGGCGGCGCTTCCGGGCGCTGAAGCTCTGGTTCCACCTCTGCGACGAGGGGGTGGAGGGCCTGCAGGCCCGCATCCGGCGGGACCTCGACAACGCCCGCTGGCTGGCGGCGCAGGTGGACGCCGCCCCGGGCTGGGAGCGGGTGGCCCCGGCGCCGCTGCAGACGGTGGCGGTGCGCCACCTCCCGGCGGGGGAGGACGACGAGGCGCGCCTCGCGGCCCACAACCTCGGCATCGCCCGGCGCGTCAACGAGGGCGGGCGGGCCTACCTCACCCCGAGCGTCCTCAAGGGAAGGCAGATCCTGCGGGTGTCGATCGGGGCGGAGCGCACCGAGCGGCGCCACCTCGAGGCCCTGTGGCGGCTCATGCAGGAGGAGGCGTGTCGCTGATCGTGGTGGACGTTGAGGCCGACGGGCCGGTCCCGGGCAAGTACTCCATGGTGTGCCTGGGGGCGGTGGTGGTGGAGCCCTCGCTGTCGAAGACCTTCTACGGCCGCACCCGTCCCGTCTCCGGGGAGTGGCTGCCGGAATCGCTGGCGGTGAGCGGGTTCACCCGCGAGCAGCACCAGGGCTTCGACGACCCGTGCGCGGTGATGGAGCGCTTCGAGGCCTGGATCGAGGAGAGCTCCCGGGGGCGGCCGGTCTTCTGCTCCGACAACCTCGCCTTCGACTGGCAGTTCGTGAACTGGTACTTCCACAACTTCATGGGCCGCAACCCCTTCGGCTGGTCGGGACGCCGCATCGGCGACCTCTACTGCGGCATGGTGAAGGACGGCTACGCGGAGTGGAAGCACCTCCGCAAGACGCCCCACGATCACCACCCGGTGAACGACGCCAAGGGGAACGCCGAGGCGCTGCTGGCCATGATCGCCATGGGGCTGAAGCTGCCGGCGCGGTAGGGCGGGGGCTCGCCGGCGTCCCGCTCACCGCCTCCGGGGCGCCGGCGGCCGGGCCCGCAGCGGGTCCTCGGGCCAGGCGTGGCGCGGGTAGCGCCGCGACAGCTCGCGCCGGATCGAGGGGTAGTGGCGTTCCCAGAAGCCGGAGAGGTCGCTCGTCACCTGTACCGCCCGCTGGTCGGGCGCGAGCAGGTGCAGGGTGAGCGGCACCCGCCCCTCGGCCAGCCGCGGGCCGGCGGCCATGCCGAAGAAGTCCTGCAGCCGCGACTCGATCCAGGGAGGCTCGTCGCCGGCCTGGTAGTGCACCCGCACGGCGCGCCCTCCCGGCAGCGTCACCCGGTCCGGCGCGGCCCGGTCGATCAGGGCGCGGCCTCGCCCCCCGAGCCGGGAGAGGAGCGCCTCGACGAGCCCCGCCTCCCGGAGCTCGGCCAGGCTGCGGCGGCCGGCGCACAGGCCCCGGAGCGCTGCCGCCAGGTCCTCCTCGCCGGGCGGGGCGAGGCCCGCCTCCGGCATGGCGCGGGCGGCGAAGGCCAGCCGGCCGAGGAGCCGATCCACCGCGCCCTCCTCGGCGAAGGCCCGGGCACCCTCCTTGAGCGCCGCCTCGAACAGGAGCGCCGCCGCCCGCTCCGGGTCCGGCGCCCGGGCGGTCTCCTCCAGGGTGAGGTCCAGGTAGCGCAGCCGCGAGACGGCCTCGGCCCGACCGGCCTGGGGGTTCCAGCGCACCTCGTCCTCGAGGCGGAGGGAGTCGGGAAGGACCTCGAGCAGCATCTCCGGCGTGACCGCCGAGGCGAGCCGGACCACCACCTGGCCTCCCCGGCCCGAGGCCGGGGCGCCCGGGGGCCGCCGGTCGCCGCGCCGCTCCTCGGCGTCGACGGCCACCATGAGCGGCGCCTCGCGCACCACGCTCTCCTGGCCCAGGCGGGCGCTCCCGCCTCCGGCCAGCACCACCTCCGCGCTTCCGGGCCCCCGGCGGCGCGCCACGCGGTCGGGGTAGGCGGCCAGCGTGGCGAGCAGCAGGGCCTCCTCGGTCGGGGTCGGGGAGGTCGGGGTCGCGGTCGCAGTCGAGGTCGGGGACGCGGTCGGGGTCGGGCCCGCCGCCGGGGCGGCGGCCGGCAGGCGCGAACGATCGCGCGCCAGGATCCGGGTGAGCTGCCGGCGGGCCCGCTCCACCGCCTGCACCGGTCCGGCGGCGAGGCCGAGGGCGCGCAGCCGTCCCTCGGCGAAGCGGGCCCGGGCGGCCTCCTCGAAGAGCTGGGCCAGCTCCAGGAGGTCCGAGGGGCCGGTGGGTGGCGCGCCGCGCCGTCCGCCGAGGGCGCGCTCCCGGATGTCCCGCTCGCCGAGCAGCGCCGCCAGGAGCGCCCCCGCCTCGCCGGCGCCGCGCGCCTCGGCCTCGCAGACCAGGCGCGAGAGGCGTGGGTGGAGCGGGAAGCGCAGCATCCGGCGGCCCAGGCCGGTGAGGGCGCCGCCCGGGTCCAGGGCGCCGAGGCGCAGGAGCAGGGCGCGGGCGGCCTCGGCGGCGGCCGGGGGCGGCGGCTCGAACCACCGGAACCCCTCGAGCGCGTCCAGCGCCGCCAGCGCCAGGAAGGGCTCGCACAGGTCCTCGCGCGCCACCTCGGGGAGGTCGAACTCGGGGCGGGAGTCGTGGTCGTGGCGCGTGTAGAGCCTGAGCGCCCGGCCGGGGCGGATGCGCCCGGCGCGGCCGGCCCGCTGCGCCGCCGAGGCCCGGCTCACCTTCCGCACCTCCAGCCGCGGCAGGCCGGACCAGGGCGAGTGGGAGGCCACCCGGGCCAGCCCCGAGTCGACCACCGCCGTCACCCCCTCGATGG
>DASRTO010000428.1:0-4499 GCA_035655915.1 Anaeromyxobacteraceae bacterium | reverse complement strand
GCTGCGCCCCGAGGCGCCGGAGGGGCAACCCCCCTACCGCTTCCACTGGAACTCGCCGCTCGTCCCGAGCCGGCACGAGAAGGGGGTGCTGTGGCTCGGCGGCGAGCGCGTCTACCGGCTGGAGCAGCGCGGCGAGCGCTTCGCCGCCGTGAGCCCGGACCTCACCGCCCGGAACCTCGAGAGGGCGCGCGCCGCCGGGAGCGGGGCCGAGAACTACGGCCTGGTCTACGCGCTGGCCGAATCGCCGCTGCGGAAGGGGATGCTGTGGGCCGGCACCGATGACGGCCGGCTCTGGGTCACCGAGGACGGCGGCGGCAGCTGGACCGACCTGACCAGGGGGCTCCCCGCCGCGGTGAAGGGGCACTGGCTGGGCCGGGTCGAGCCCTCGCACCACGACGCCCGGGTGGCCTACCTGGCGGTGCCGGCCTACCGCACCCAGGACCTGCGGCCCCACCTCTACCGCACCGCCGATCGCGGCCGGAGCTGGCAGGGCGTCGCCGGCGACCTCCCTGCCGAGGCGCCGGTGCGGGTGGTGCGCGAGAGCCCGCGCAACGCCGACCTGCTCTTCGCCGGCACCGAGTTCGGCCTCTACGTCACGCTGGACCGCGGCCGCCATTGGACCAGGGTGGAGAGCGTTCCGCCGGCCATCGTGGATGACCTCGCCTGGCAGGAGCGCGAGCGGGACCTGGTGGTGGCCACCCACGGCCGCAGCCTCTACGTCCTCGACGACGTCGGCCCGCTCGAGGATCTCTCGGCGGCCATCCAGGCCAGGGAGGCCTGGCTCTTCCCGCCCCGGCCGGCCTTCGGGCGCTACCTCCTGCCCGGGTGGGAGGAGGCGGCTGGCAAGTCGGTCTTCCGCGGCGAGAACCCGCCCGAGGGAGCCATCGTCACCTTCCACCTGCGCGACCGCCAAGCCGAGCCGGCCAAGATCACGATCCTCGATCCCGCCGGCGCACCGGTGGCGAGCTTCACCGCCCCGCCCGTGCCCGGCCTGGGCCGCATCGCCTGGAACCTCCGGCCCACCAAGGACTTCATGGAGAAGTACGGCGGCGAGGTCGCCGAGCGGCTCGTGCCGCCCGGCGAGTACACGGTGACGCTCTCCTACGGCAAGGCCAAGGAGAAGCAGAAGCTCCAGGTCACCGTGGCGGAGGGGATCCAGGTGCGGTACGGGGCCAGGTAGGCGAGTACGGACCGTCAGATCCCCGTGCTACCAGCCCGACCATGCCCAGAGCGGCCGCCAAGGCCCGCACCGTCTTCGCCTGCGCCGGGTGCGGCCATTCCTCCCCCAAGTGGCTGGGGCAGTGCCCGGCCTGCCGGCAGTGGAACACCATGCACGAGGAGGTGGTCACCGAGCCCTCCGGCCCGGCCCGGCGCGGCTTCGCGGCCGCCGGGGGCGCCTCGCGCCCGGTGCCGCTGCGCGAGGTGGAGGCCAGCGAGGACGAGCGCGTCAAGACCGGCATCGGCGAGCTAGACCGGGTTCTCGGCGGCGGGGTGGTACCGGGGGCGCTGGCGCTCCTCGGCGGCGACCCGGGCATCGGCAAGTCCACCCTGGTGCTCACGGCCCTGGATCGCCTGGCGCGGGCCCGGCCCGACCGCCCGGTGCTGTACGTCTCCGGCGAGGAGTCGGCCCGCCAGGTGAAGCTCCGCGCCGACCGGCTCGGCGTCTCGGCCGAGAACCTGCACCTCCTCGCCGAGACCGACGCCGTGAAGGTGCTGCACGCCGCCTCCGAGCTCCGGCCCGCGGCGGTGGCGGTGGACTCCATCCAGACCCAGTACCTGCCGGAGCTCCTCTCCGCGCCCGGCACCGTCTCGCAGATCCGCGAGGTGTCGGCCCGGCTCATGGCCTTCGCCAAGACCACCGAGACCCCGGTGTTCCTGGTGGGGCACGTCACCAAGGACGGCGCCATCGCCGGGCCGCGGGTGCTGGAGCACATGGTGGACACCGTCCTCTACTTCGAGGGCGGCGGGGCCCACCCCTACCGCGTGCTCAGGGCCCACAAGAACCGCTTCGGCTCGGCCTCCGAGATCGGCGTCTTCGAGATGAAGTCCGGCGGCCTGCAGGAGGTCCCGAACCCCTCGGCGCTGTTCCTGGCCGAGCGGCCGCGTGACGCCGCCGGGAGCGCGGTGACGGCGGCCCAGAACGGCACCCGCACCGTGCTGGTGGAGGTGCAGGCCCTGGCGTCCCCCACCGGCTTCGGCACCCCGCGGCGCACCGCGCTGGGCCTGGATCCGAACCGGGTGGCGCTCCTGGCGGCGGTGCTGGAGAAGAAGGTGGGCCTGGACATCCTCCCCTGCGACCTCTTCGTGAACGTGGCCGGGGGCCTGTCCCTCGACGATCCCGCCGCCGACCTGGCCTGCGTCGCGGCGCTGGCCTCGAGCTTCCGCGACCGGGTCATCGAGCCCCGCACCCTGGTGCTCGGCGAGGTGGGCCTCGCCGGCGAGGTCCGGGCGGTGGCCCAGGCCGAGGCGCGGCTCGCCGAGGCGGCCCGGCTCGGCTTCCGCCGCGCCCTGGTCCCGGGGGGCAACGCCCGCCACGCCGAGGCGCCGGCGGGCATCGAGGTCCAGGGCGTGGAGACGGTGGAGGAGGCGCTGGAGGCGCTCCTTGGCTGAGAGGCGGAGGTTCCCTCACAGCTCCAGCAGCGCCGCCCCCGCCGCAACCACTGCCGCCGCGGCGGCCCGGAAGGCGCCCACGGGCTCCCGGAGCAGCCGCGCCCCGATGAGGGCCGCGAAGACCACCGACGTCTCCCGCAGCGCCGCCACCGCGGCCACCGGGGCCCGGGTCATGGACCACAGCACCAGCCCGTAGGCCGTCACCATGAGCGCCCCGCCGAGGAGGCCGCGGCGCCAGCGTCTCGCCGCATAGCGCGCCGCCTCCCGCCCCCGCGTCGCCAGCGTCCAGGCGAGCAGCGGCAGCACGTCGAGGAAGAACACCCACAGGGCGTAGCTCGGGGCGTGGCCGGAGAGGCGCACCCCCCGACCGTCCACCAGCGTGTAGCAGGCGATCACCACCGCGTTCCCGAGGGCCCAGGCGGTGGCGCGCCGGCCGGCCGGGCCGCGCCGGCCCAGCCTCCCCATGGCGGCGACGCCCCCGCTCACCAGCAGCACCCCCAGCCACTGCGAGGCGCGGAGCCCCTCCCCGGCCAGCCACCCCCCGAGCGCGGTGAGCATGGGCGCCGTGCCCCGCATGAGCGTGTAGGCCGGGCTGAAGTCGCCGGCGCGGTAGGCTCCCGCCAGCGCCGTGAAGTAGGCGGTGTGGATGGCCACCGAGGCGAGGAGGAAGGGCCAGCTGGCGCGGGCCGGCAGCGGCAGGAAGGGCAGGAGGGCGGCGGCCACGGCGCTCCCGCCGGTGGCCACCAGCAGCGTGTCCAGGGCCCGGTCCTCGGCGGCCCCGAGCATGGCGTTCCAGGCCGCGTGCAGCAGCGCGGCCAGCAGCACCACCGCGGCGATCGGGAGCGGCATGCGCGCTGCCGCGGCCGGGAGGGGCTACTTCTCCCGCTCGAGGCGCTCGGCGACGATCCGCTCGATGAGGGCCATCGACTCGTCGTCGAAGCTGATGAACTGGATGCCCATGCCCTGCCGCCCCGAGGCGTCGGTCCCCACCCGCGCCACCCGGCCGAAGCCCTCCACCAGCTTCGACCCGTCCATGAGCGTCATCTGCAAGTAGACCATCGAGCCCGGCTTCCGCGGCTGGTCGGTGCGCACGAAGATGCCGTTCTCGGAGAGGTCCACCGCGTGCTCGGCGACGAAGTCTTCCAGGGTGTCGAAGCGGTACTGCACCAGCATCGACACCGGCACCCGCGGCGCGCTGCGGGCGTCCTCCTCCGGGCGGGGCGGCTTCGCCATGCGGCCCATTCCACGGCACCCGGACGGGGCGGTCAAGTGCCGCCCGACCCCCCTCCGCCCCCTCAGGCCGCCCCGACCGCCCTGCGCCACTTGGCGAGGTGGGCCGCCCGCTCCTCCGCTGGCATCCTGGGCTCGAAGCGCCTGGCCATCCTCCACGAGCGCCGGATCTCGTCGCGCCCCTGCCACACGCCCGCGGCCAGGCCGGCCAGGAAGGCCGCACCCAGGGCGGTGGTCTCCACCATGCGCGGCCGCACCACCGGCACGTGAAGCAGGTCGGCCTGGAACTGCATGAGCAGGTCGTTCTGGGAGGCGCCGCCGTCCACCTTGAGGACCGGGAAGGGGCGCCCGGCCTCGGCCGCCATCTCCTCGGCCAGGTCGTGGATCTGGAAGGCGATGCCCTCCAGCGTGGCCCGGGCCAGGTGCCCGGCGGTGATGCCGCGGTCGATGCCGGCGATGAGGCCGCGCGCCTGGGGGCGCCAGTGCGGCGCTCCCAGGCCGGTGAGGGCCGGCACGAACACCAGGTCGTGGCTGGAGTCCACCCTCCGGGCCAATTCCTCCACGTCCGCCGAGCGCCGGATGAGCCCCAGCCCGTCGCGCAGCCACTGCACCGCCGCCCCGGCGATGAAGGACGAGCCCTCCAGCGCGTAGTGGACCTC
>DASRTO010000427.1:0-22373 GCA_035655915.1 Anaeromyxobacteraceae bacterium | reverse complement strand
CGGTCCTTGAGGCCCCGCAGGATGGAGATGGTGTCCTCCACCGAGGGCTCGCCCACGAACACCGGCTGGAAGCGGCGCTCCAGGGCCGGGTCCTTCTCCACGTGCTTGCGGTACTCGTTGACGGTGGTGGCGCCGATGGCGTGCAGCTCGCCGCGGGCCAGCGGCGGCTTCAGCATGTTTCCGGCGTCCATGGCCCCCTCGGCGGCCCCGGCGCCGACGATGGTGTGCATCTCGTCGATGAAGAGGACGATCTCGCCCTGGCTGGCCACCACCTCCTTCAGCACCGCCTTGAGCCGCTCCTCGAACTCGCCGCGGTACTTGGCGCCGGCGATGAGGGCCCCCATGTCCAGCGCCAGGATGCGCTTCTTCTGCAGCCCCTCGGGGACGTCCCCGTCCACGATGCGCCGGGCCAGCCCCTCCACGATGGCGGTCTTGCCCACGCCTGGGTCGCCCACCAGCACCGGGTTGTTCTTGGTGCGCCGCGACAGGATCTGCACCACCCGGCGGATCTCGTCGTCGCGCCCCACCACCGGGTCGAGCTTGCCTTCCCGAGCCAGCTGGGTGAGGTCCTTGGCGTACTTCTCCAGGGCCCGGTACTGGCTCTCGGCCTCCGGGCTCGAGGCCCGGGCCCCGCCCCGCACCTGCTTCAGCGCCTCGCGGATGCGCTCCGGGGTGGCCCCGGCCCCGCGCAGGGCATCGCCGGTGGCCCCGCGCTCGGCGGCCGCCGCCAGGAGCAGGTGCTCGGTGGAGACGTACTCGTCCCCGAGCTTCCTGGCCTCGTCCTCGGCCCGGTCGAGGAGCTTCATGAGCCGGTTGGCGAGGTAGGGCTCGCCCCCCTGCACCCGGGCCACGCCCCGCAGCTCGTCCTCCAGGCGGGAGGCCACCAGGGCCGGATCGGTCCCGATCTTCTCCAGCAGCGGCCGGGCCGTGCCCTCCTCCTGCTCCAGCAGGCCGAGGAGCAGGTGCTCCACGTCCACGGCCTGGTGGTCGCGGCGGCGCGCCTGGGCCTGGGCGGCCTGCAGGGCCTCCTGGGCCTTCACGGTCAGACGTTCGGGTCGCATGCTGCCAAGGTAAGAAGCCGGGGAAGCTTGGCAAGCTGGGGACTGTCGTCCCGGCGCAGCCGAGTGGTAGACATGTGCCCCGGGGGAGGTGGGGAGGTCGCACGGTTGGAGAATCCTGCCCGGAGGGGACGGCCATCACCTCACGCTGCCCTCGGCCTGACCCCCCCCTCCCGCCCGTCCCCGGCTGGGGGTGCGGCGCGGCCATGCCGGCGCGTGCGCGCCGGCCGGCCGCCTCCTAGATAGGAGTGGGCAGAAGGAGCCGCTTGCCCCAGACCGCGCACCCCCCGCACCCCGTCGTCCGCGCCGTGGGCCGGGCCCTCCCGGCGAACTGGGTCGACCAGGAGACCCTGACCGCCGCGCTGCGCGCCCACTGGGAGCGCCGGCACTTCAACGCCGATCGCCTCGCCGAGCTCCACCGAGCGGTGCGGGTGCGGGGGCGCCACCTGGCGCTGCCGCTCCAGGCCTACCCCGGCCTCGACACCTTCAAGAAGTCCAACGACGCCTGGATCGCCGCCGCCACCGACCTGGGCGCCGAGGCGGTGCGCCGGGGCCTCGAGCGCGCCGGGATCGCGCCCCGCGAAGTGGACCACCTCTTCTTCGTCACCGTCACCGGCCTGGCCACGCCGTCGCTGGACGCGAGGCTCATGAACCGCCTCGGCCTGCGGGCCGACGTGAAGCGCACCCCGGTCTTCGGCCTGGGCTGTCTCGCCGGGGCGGCCGGGTTGGCCCGCGTCTCCGACACGCTCCGGGCCTTCCCGGGCCAGGTGGCGGTCATGCTCTCGGTGGAGCTGTGCTCGCTCACGCTCCAGCGCGACGACGCCTCGATCGCCAATGCGGTGGCCTCGGGGATCTTCGGCGACGGGGCGGCGGCGGCGGTGCTGAGCGGGGGCGGGGGCGGCGGGCCGGAGGTGCTGGCCACCCGTTCGGCGTTCTACCCCGACACCGAGTGGGTGATGGGCTGGGACTTCGTGGGCTCGGGCTTCAAGGTGGTGCTCTCGGCCCAGGTGCCGGAGGTGGTCCGCCAGCACGTCCGCGGCGACGTGGACGCCTTCCTGGCGGCCCACGGCCTCGACCGCTCGCGCATCCGCCACTGGGTCGCCCACACCGGCGGGCCCAAGGTGCTGGAGGCCTTCGGCCAGGCGCTGGAGCTGCCGGCCGGGGCGCTCCACCGCTCCTGGCGGTCGCTGGAGGAGGTGGGCAACCTCTCCTCGGCCTCGGTGCTCTTCGTGCTCGGCGACCTGCTGGAGTCGGGCGAGGCTCGCCCCGGTGACCTGGGGCTCCTGGCGGCCATGGGGCCGGGGTTCTCGGCCGAGCTGGTGCTCCTGCGATGGTGAACGCCCGCGACCTGTACCTGGGCCTGGTCGGCCTCTTCGCCCTGGAGCGGGGTGTCGAGCTGTGGCTCTCCGCCCGCAACGCGCGCCGGGCCCTGTCCCGCGGGGCCGCCGAGTCGGGCCGGGGGCACTACCCGGCCATGGTGGCGGTGCACGCCCTGTTCCTGGTGGCCTGCGTCGCGGAGGCGCTGGCCTTCCCCACGCCACCGCCCCCGGCGGCGCTCCTGGCGGTGGGCGGCGCGCTCGGGGCGCAGGCGCTGCGCTGGTGGGCGGTGGCGACGCTCGGCGATCGCTGGAACACCCGCATCCTGGTGGTGCCCGGCGAGCCGCCGGTGACCGGCGGACCGTACCGGTGGCTGCGCCACCCCAACTACCTGGCGGTGGTGGTGGAGGTGGCCTGCCTGCCGCTGGCCTTCGGGTCGTGGCGCACCGCGCTCGCCTTCTCGGCGCTGAACGGGCTCTTGCTGTGGCGGCGCATCCCCGCGGAGGAGCGGGCGCTCGGAGCGGCCTGGGCGGCGTCGTTCTCCGGCCGGCCGCGGCTCTTGCCCGGCCCGCGACCGCCGCCGGCCGGGGTGGGGACGAGATGGCCCTGAGCCCGCGAGAGGCCGCGGTGGCCGCCGAGATCCGGCGCATCGCCCGCGAGGAGCTGCGCCTCCCGGAGGTTCCCGGCGACGGCGAGGAGCTGGCCGGGCGGCTCGACTCGCTGGCGCTGCTCTCGCTGGTGGTGGCGGTGGAGGACCGCTTCCGGGTGATCCTCACCGAGGAGGACGCGGCCCGGGCCCGGAGCCTCGACGACCTGGCGCGGCTGGTGGCGGCCCGGGCGCCGGCGGAGGTGGCGCCGGCGTGACCGTCAAGGGCCCGCCCGCGCCGGTGCCGCGCCACCCCACCGTCGCCGCCGCGCTGGAGGCGGCGGCGCGCCACGCCTCCGGCGTCACCTTCGTGGACCTGCGCGAGCGGGAGACCTGGATCGGCTGGGGCGAGGTGGCGGCCCGGGCCCGGCGCGCCGCGGCGGCGCTCGCGGACCGGGGCCTCCGCCCCGGCGACCGGGTGGCGCTGGTGCTCCGCACCGAGCCCGCCTTCCTGGACGCGTTCTTCGGATCGCTCCTAGCCGGGGCGGTGCCGGTGCCCCTCTACCCGCCGGTGCGCCTGGGCCGGCTCGACGAGTACCTCCGGGCCACGGCCCGGCTGCTCTCGGTCTCGGGATCGCGGCTGGTGGTGGCGGGCGGCCCGGTGCGCCGGCTCCTGGGCGAGGCGCTGGCGCGGGCCCGGCCCGAGCTCGGCTGCCTGGACCCGGACCGGCTCGCCGCGGCCCGGGGCGACCTGGAGAGGCCCTGCGCTCCCGACCAGCTCGCCCTGGTGCAGTTCTCCTCCGGCTCCACGGTGGACCCGAAGCCGGTGGCGCTCAGCCACGCCAACCTCATGGCCCAGGTCGAGGCCCTCACCGCCCTGGTGCGCCCCACCCGGGCCGACGTGCTGGTGAGCTGGCTGCCGCTGTACCACGACATGGGCCTGGTGGGCTGCCTGCTCGGCGCCGCCTCCTACCCCGGGCCGCTGGTGCTCATCCCACCCGAGCACTTCCTGGCGCGGCCGGCGCTGTGGCTGCGGGCCATGGCGCGCCACCGCGGCACCATCTCGGCGGCGCCGCACTTCGCCTACGCCTACGCCGCCGACCGGGTCGTCGACCGGGACCTGGCCGGGATGGACCTTTCGCCGTGGCGGGTGGCCCTCGACGGCGCCGAGCCGGTGACCGCGCCGGCGCTCAGGCGCTTCGCCGGGCGCTTCGGCCGGTTCGGGCTGGATCCGGGCGCGCTCATGCCCTGCTACGGCCTCTCCGAGGCGGCGCTGGCGGTCACCGTGGCGCCGGCGGGGCGGCCGCCCAGGGTGGAGCCGGTCGATCCGGAGGCGCTCGCCTCGCGGGGTGAGGTGGTCCCGGGCCGGCGCGAGGTGGTGTCGGTGGGCCCCCCGGTGCCGGGCGCCGAGGTCGAGGTCCGCGGCGAGGACGGCCGGCCGCTGCCGGAGCGGCGGCTGGGTCGGATCTTCGTGCGTTCGCCCTCGGTGATGCGCGGCTACCTGGGGGACGGCGCCGCCACCTCCCGGGCGCTGCCCGGCGGCTGGCTCGACACCGGCGACCTCGGCTTCGTGGCCGGCGGAGAGCTCTTCGTCCACGGCCGCGCCAAGGACCTGGTGATCGTGCGCGGCTCGAACCACGCCCCCGAGGAGTTCGAGTCCTGCCTGGAGGGGCTCTCCGGCCTGCGCCCCGGCTGCGCGGTGGCGCTGGGCTTCCTGCCGGAGGGCGCCGACGAGGAGCAGCTGCTCATCCTGGCGGAGAGGTCCCGTGGTGGTCGCGCCCTCACTCCGGCCCTCTCCCGGAGGGAGAGGGAGACGGGGCCCGACGAGCTCGAGGAGGGCGTCCGCCGCGCCGTCCTGGAGCGCACCGGGGTGCGGGCCCACACCGTCCGCCTGCTCGCCCCGGGCACGCTGCCGCGCACCTCCAGCGGCAAGATGCGACGCGGCGAGGCGCTGCGCCGCTTCCTCGACGGCTCGCTCTCGCCGCCGCGCCGGGTGGGGCCCATGTCGCTCGCCTGGGCGGCCGCGCGCTCGGCGCTGGCGCAGGTCCGCGCCCCGGGGCGCCGGTGAGCCCGCTCCGGGACGTGATCGTGGTCGGCGGCGGCCCGGCCGGCCTGGCTCTGGCGGCCGGCGCCGCCCGGGCCGGGCTGGACGTGCTGCTGCTGGAGAAGCGCGCCCTTCCCGCCGACAAGGCCTGCGGCGAGGGGCTGCTGCCCCGGGCGGTCGAGTCCCTGCGCGCCCTGGGCGCGGCGGGGCTCCTGGCGCCGGACGGCTGCGCGCCCTTCGGCGCCATCCGCTGGATCGACGAGGACGGGACCGCGGCCGAGGCCCGGCTCCCCGACCCCGGCGGCCTGGGCGTGCGGCGCCTGGCGCTCTCGCGGGCGCTGCTCGGCCTGGCGCGCCGGGCCGGGGCGGAGGTCCGCGAGCGGGCCGAGGTGCGCGCCCACCAGCGCGAACCGGACCGGGTGGTGGTGGAGACCGGGGGCGCCGAGGAGCGGGCCCGGATCCTGGTGGCCGCCGACGGCCTGGCCTCGCCGGTGCGCCGCCGCGAGGGGCTCGAGGCGCCGGTCCCCGGGCCGGCCCGCTTCGGCCTGCGGTGCCACTTCGCGCTCGCCCCCTGGGCCGAGGCGGTGGAGGTGCACTTCGCCCGCGGGGCGGAGGCCTACGTCACGCCGGCGGGGCCCGGCCGGGTGGGTGTGGCCTTCCTCTTCGAGGGCCGGGTGGCGGGCGGCTTCGACGGGCTCCTGGCTCGCTTCCCGCGCCTGCGGGAGCGGCTGGACGGGGCGGCGCCCGAGTCGCAGCCGCTCGGGGCCGGCCCGCTGCGGTGCCGGGCGTTGGCCCTCTGCGCCGACCGCCTGGTGCTCCTGGGCGACGCCGCCGGCTACCTCGACGCCATCACCGGAGAAGGGCTCTCGCTTTCGCTGGAGGCGGCCGCTGACCTGTCGCGCCTCCTGCCCGCGGCCCTGGCCCGCGGTGCAGGTCGCGAGGCGCTCCGCCCGTACGAGCGGGCCGCCCGGGCGCGCCACCGCCGCTACGCCGCGGTGGCCGCCCTGGTGCTGGCCATGGCCCGGCGGCCGCGGCTGCGCCGGGCCGTCATCGGCGGCCTCTCCCGCTCGCCGGCGCTCTTCGCGGCGTTGGCCAGGCGGGCGGTGGGGGTGGGGGTTCACTGGCGGACGAGGACGATGGCGGTGACGTCGCGGACGTCGTCGTACTGATACGCCACTGGGAGCACCGCGCGAGTAGCCATCGGGTCGAGACGTCGGGTGGCTCGACCCCCCCTGGGACTCACCCGTTCGGGCCATTCCCTCCTGTGGGCGCGGCCGGAGGAGCGGCCGCCGCGGTCGTGCCCACGAGCGGGGCGAAGGTCTCGATGACCTCGCGACGGGAGGCGAAGCCGAGCTTGCGGCAGGCCGAGTGGAGGTGGGCCGCCACCGTCGAGGGGGCGAGGCCGAGCAGGTAGGCGATGTACTTGTTCTGGTGCCCCATGGCCGCGAAGGCCAGGACCGCCCGCTCGCGCGGGGCGAGCGCCTTCGGGTCGCGCACGCCCGGCTCGTTGCGGCGCGCCAGCACGAAGCGCCGCCCGTCGGAGTCGGCGTGATCGACGAGCGACCAGGTGCCGTCCACCAGCCCCTTCCACAGCAGGAGCGCCTCCTCGGGGTCGGCCACCCGCAGGCGCCCCCGGGCGCGCTCCAACCTGTGCACCGCCTCCACCAGTCCCTCCCGGGCGCGGGGCTCCCGGGCCTCCCCGGCGGCGTGCAGCACCCGTCCCCCCGGATCGAGCACCGCCTCGGCGTGCTCCGGCCGGGCGGGCCGGTCCTCCAGCGCGCGGCGGAGCCGGAACCCCGACACCAGGTGCGCCGAGACGCGCTCGAGATGCTTCACCACGCGCTGCGACGGCAACCGACTGCCCACGGGGATGGGCGAGCCCACCATGAGCCCCCGGCCGCCGGCGTCTCCCGCGAAGATCCCGATGGCGTCGCGCGTGCCCCACTTGCGGCAGAACTCGGCGCTGAGACCAAGAGTGGTTGGGCCGAGGCGCCTCGCGGTCCCCACGGCGAACTTGATCGGGGGCACCGGGCCGAAGATCCTGCGCACCAGCTCGGCTGGGATGGCAAGGCGCATGCGATGCAGGTCGTCCATGACGCCCTCGGGCAGCGACCCCACCGCGGCGCGCCGCTCCAGGGCGTAACCGCTCGACGCCGATGGGTCGAAGGCCTCCGCGAAGAGCCCCATCCCGAAGTCGATGGGCCTGAGCGACTCCAGGATCCCGCGCAGCCAGGCGTCCTCGTCCGGGCCGGTGGCGTAGCAGGCTTCCACGGCGGCGATGGGATCGAGCCTCACGCCCCGCCCTCCTCGCGGGGGCGGCCGGCCGAGAGGAGCGCGAACAGCTCCAGCCGCGAGCGCACGCCGAGCTTGCGGAAGATACGGGCCACCTGGTTCGCCACCGTCCGGGTCGAGCGGCCGCGCGCCCTAGCGATCTCGGCGTTGGAGAGGCCGCGCGCCAGCAACCGGAGCACCTCTCCCTCGGCCGCTCCGAACTTGGCCGGCTGGCCGGGCGCGGCCGCCGGCCACTCCAGCAGGGCGAACTGCGTGCCGGCCGCGGTGAAGAGCAGCGCCCGCAGGCCGCTGGGGGCGCGGATGAGCGCCGAGGCCGGAGCCGAGCGTGCGTCGCCGTTGTCCTGCGCGCCAGCCATGAACCCCTCTCTCCTCGAGATGGAGGCGGGTGCGTACGGGAGGCGGCCGTTTCCGCGCCATGTGACGAGCTTTGCGTGGCCGAGGTCAATCCCACGCTACCGGCGGTGCGTGCCGCGCTGCGTCAAGCTGCAGCCAGAGGCGCCTCCATCGACTCGATGACCAATCCATTTCGCTGTCCGTGCGGCGCAGACTCGGCGGCGACGTCCCCACCTGGAGGACCCTGATGCGACCGACGCTGCTCGTCCTGGCTCTCGCCGCTGCTGCCGCCCTCCCCGCCGCCGCGGCGCCCAAGGGGAAGGCCGCTCCCGCCAAGGCCCCGCCGCCGCTCAACGTGACCGGGAAGTGGGAGGCGATGCAGGCCGGCTTCTATGGCCAGATGCGCCAGGTCGGCAGCGTCATCCTCGGCCGCTGCGACAACGACTGCGCCTACCACGGCAAGTGTGACGATCCCGGCAACGCGCAGTGCTACATCCGCGGTGCCTTCCTCGGCGACCACGTCGTCTTCACGACCTTCAGGACCTGGACCGCCACGACGGAGCCCTGCCGGCGCAGCACCTTCCTCGCCGCCAACACCGGGAAGCTCTCGCCGATCTCCGGGCAGTGGTACGGCGAGGAGACCCGGCCCGACGGGATCACCCGCACCTCCGCCGACGGTGGGCCGTGGAAGACCTTCCCGTACGCAGACGAGCTGACGCGCTGCGGGGACGTCGTCACCTACGAGCTCTCCTTCGACGTGGGCTCGGCCGCCATCAAGAACCCCGACGCGCCGGTGCTCGCCGCCATGGCGGAGCTGCTCAAGGCGCAGGCGGCCGCCAAACTGCGCATCGTGGGGCACACCGACTCCACCGGCAGCGCCGAGACCAACAAGAAGCTCTCGCTCGAGCGGGCAGGCTCGGTGAAGGCCCGCATCGTCGAGCTGTCCAAAGCGGACGCCGGGCGGATCTCCGTGGAGGGCATGGGGCCGGACCAGCCGCTGGAGAGCAACGACACGCCCGCCGGGCGGGCGCTCAACCGGCGCGTCGAGATCACGCTGGGGCGCTGATGCGCCGCTCGGGCGCGAAGGAGGAGTTCCGATGACCGGCAAGCCCCCCGCCACGTTCATGAAGGGGGAGTTCGCGCCGGTCTCCCGCTGATGGCGGGGTGGCACCGTGGAGGAGGACCCAATGCGAGCACGGTACCGTTTCCTGCTGGCCGCGCTGGGCTGCCTCTCGGCCGGCGGAGCCGGATGGGCCCAGACGGGGCACGGCGCCGTGCCGGCGGGAAGCGCCGCCGGGTGGACGCGCCACGGCCCGTTTCTCGTCTGCCACGACCCGAACAGCAGCGCCGGCTGCGTCGTGGAGACGGGCGTCCGCATCCGGGCGGGCAGCCGGGTCGAGGTACGCGCCCGCGGCAAGGTGAACTTCGGCGGCGGAGTCTCCGCCGGAACGGCAGGCGCCGCAGCCAGCGTCCTCCTGGGAGCGCCGGCTCCTCCTCCCCTCGGGAGGCTGGGCGACGTGGTGAGGGATCCCGATGGAGAGCCGGGGACCGACCCGACCTACCCCGCCCCCGGCCTCAAGAAGAACTCGCTGCTCGTCCTCGTGGCGGGAGCGGGGACCGGCTACCAGCCGCAGGGCGCCAAGGCCGGCAAGTTCTACCAGGGCGGGAGGTCGACGTCGTTCACGCCGGGCGAGGACGGGGAACTGGTGCTCATGACCAACGACGCCCAGTCGGCGGACAACCGCGCCGTGTGCGAGGCCGGGCTCTGCGGCTGGGAGGCGACGCTGGACGTCTACCAGCCGCCGGCGGCGGGCGCGCCGACGCCCAGCGCCGGGCCGCCACCGCTGCCGGCGGCCACGCCTGTCACCAACCCCTCGGCCGGATCGCAACCGGCACAGGTGCCACCCCCCGTCACCGCACCGGGGCGGGCCGGCCCCCTTGTCACCCCAGGGCCAGGAGCGTCGCAGCCTCCCCTGCCCCCGGCGGCGGGCGGGGCGTCACATCCCGACGACGTGCAGGGGAGCAAAGACCATCCGCTGGTGCCGCGGCCGCTCGGGGCGGTGGTCCGGACCTACGACCTGAAGAGGCTCGACGCCTACCTGCTGCCGCTCGGGCCGGCGGCCGGGTCCTCGTTCGCCCGGTCCGAGAAGGTCCGCGGCCAGGTGACTTTCCTCGTCTACGAGTTGGCGCCGGACTGTTCGGTGATCGAGGCCGGGGAGCACTACGCAGCCGTGCTCGGGAGGGCCGGCTTCCAGACGCTCTTCGCCTGCGAGGACGCCCAGTGCGGGCCGGACTACGGGCCGTACGACGGCATCCGCCATCACTATTGGTCGCCGAGCTACGGGGAGAGGCAGATCACGGCGGTGCTGCGGCGCGGAGGCGGCAACGCGTACGCCAGCGTCCACGTGCAGGGCGACAGTCCCGCCTCGGGAAGGGCCTGGGTGGCGGTGATCGAAGCCGTTCCCGGCAGCGCCGCGCCGGTCGCAGGCGGCGCCGGCGGCGGGGCGGCCGGGTCGCGAGTGCCGGCGACTCCCGTCTCGGGGATCGGTGGCGGGCCAGGGCCCCAGCCGGGGGTCGCTTCACAGGGGTCGCCGGTGTCGGGGATCGGGGCGGCGGCGCCGCAGGGCTCGGGGACCGCGACGCAGCAGCAGTCCCCGGCCGCGGGGGTGGGGTCCGCCGGGCAGGGGACGCAGTCGCCGGTGTCGGGGGTCGGGGCGGCGGCGCCGCAGGGCTCGGGGCTCGGGACGCAGGGGCAGCAATCTCCGGCCGCGGGCGTGGGGTCCGCCGGGCAGGGGACGCAGTCGCCGGCATCGGGGGTCGGGGCCTCCGCGGGCTCGTCGCCGCCGGCGCTCACGCCAGAGCAGCGCCAGGCTCTCGACCAGTGCGTGAACCGCAAGCTCCTCGGAGCAGGCCAGCTCCCAGGGGCGCTCGCGGCAACGCAGGCGCTCGAGGCCCGCGCCGCCTGCGAGCGGGAGCTCCAGCTCGCCGGTGCCGCCCGATGAGAGCGCGAACGACATTCGCCGGGCGCCATCGCCTCCCTCGTTTCTCGAGGTTCCTCGCCCTGGCGTTCCTGGCCGGCACCGCCGGCGCCCAGGCCGGAGAAGAGACGTCGGAGCGGGAGTGCCGCCATCGGTGCGCCGAGGCGGGCTCGAAGTGCGAGGCCAAGTGCGCCAAGGCCGGCGCCGCCATGGGGTTGGACTGCAAGGGGCTGTGCGGGACGCAGGTCGAGGTCTGCGAGCAACGCTGCGGGGCGGGGGGTGGGCCGGCGGCCCGGGAGGGCGGGCCGGAGGAGTCGCCCTGGGCCACGGGCATGCGCACGCTGGCGCTCGCTCTCGAGTACCGGCTCGAGCGCACGGTGCACCTCGCCCAGAACCCGCGCTATCACTGGCCCGCCGAGGACCGCTCCACCACCGCGACCGCGCTCGAGGCGCGGGCGAACCTCGAGGTGGCGGCGGTCGAGTACGGCCGCGACCTCGACGCCTTCACGTACCTCGGAGGCGAACTCACCGGCCCCGAGTCCCTCCAGCAGCGAGGCAAGCGCGTCCGGCTGCCGGCCCCCCGGCTCGTCTCCCTGGAAGGCGAGGCCAGGCACCGTCACGAGGGGAAGCACTGGGAACACCCTCCCATGGCCAAGCCGTGCGAGTCCTCGACGAAGGCCGATGGGTCGGTGGCGCTTCGGCCGGGCGCGGGCTCCCGCTTCACCGTCGCCTTCGCGGGCGAACGGGCGGTGGCGGAGGTGACCGCCCCGCCCATCCCGGTGACGGTCGCGACGGCCGGCTCGTGCGGCGAGGAGGGGACCGTCCGCCGGGAGGAAGGCGCGGGCACGGCCCAGGTCCTGGCCGCCACGGCGGTGGCCGGGGCGCTGGCGGCCGGGCTCCGGCCGCCGGCCCAACCCGCCTGCACCCATTCGCTGGAGGCCTCGGGCGGCTCGTATCGCGGCACGGCGCGGTGCCAGCGGCGCATCGTGGGAGGCACGGAGACGGAGACCCTGCGGTTCACGGTCGAGCTCGGACCGATGCCGCGCCGGTGACACCGCAGGCGCTTCAAGAGGAAGCGCAACGCGGAGCAGCAGAAGAGGAATCCGGGAAGTGAAGCCGCCCGGTGCCGGCCTCGACACCCGGCGGCATGCCGTCGGCGAGGCGATGGACGAAAGGGAGGAGCGCATGAAGCCGTTCGCACGCGTCGCCGTCGCACTGGCGGCCATGGCCCCGCTGGCGGGGCAGGCCGACGAGCCCTGCAAGCCCGAGGCGCGCAAGCGCCTGCCCGCCGCGGCGGAGCTCGCCCAGCTCTGCCCGAAGGACTCGATATTCGGGAAAACGCCCGCCGAGAAGGGCGACCCCAGGGGAGGCTGTACGTTGTACTTCAAGGAGGGCGCCGGCTTCGTGCAGGTGGCAGCAGCGAAGCAGGAACCGCGGATCGCCGGCGGCCCCAGGGCTGGCGCCGAGAAGGCGGCCGAGACTCTCGGGAAGATGGGAGGCGGGAAGGCCCCGGCCGTGAAGCGCATGCCGTGGAAGAGCGTCGAGGCCTGGGCCCTCGAGAAGACGCCCGGCTATTTCGTCGACTCGGGCGGCGACGTCCTGGTGGTGCACGTGACCGCCGTCGTCGCCAAGTCCCCGAGCGACGAGTGCCTCGAGGCGATCGTGGGGGCCGTGGCCAGGCGCGTCGCAGGGCGCTGAGCGAGGCGAGGCCAGAGACCCACGAAGCGAGGTGCGCCATGCCGCGACAGGTCTCCTCCAACGGGCCGCCGATGGCCGGCGCGAGCGCGCGCCGTGGCGGCGGACAGGGGCCTCGGGCGCTCGTGTCGGCCGTCCTGGCCTTGCTGCCGGCCGCCGCGGCGGCGCAGGGGTCCGTCCGGCCTCTCACCGAGGAGGACGTGAGGCGGGCCATCCCGGTCCTGCGGGTGCTGGCCGCGGGCTCCGAGGAGGCCCGCGGCGAGCAGAGCAACGCAGAGAAGGCCTACCAGCAGGCGGGACGAGCGTACGAGGCGGCGGCGCGCGGGCAGGCCGACGCGGTTCGGTCCTTCCGGGAGGCGGGTGGCGACCGCCTGGTTCCCGCCGGCTTCCGGATCCACGAGGCCTGCTCCCGGAGCCTCACGGCGTTCTGGTCCAGGCCGACCGTGGTCGCCACCGCCGGCTTCGCCGACGACTACGCGGCAAAGTGGGTCGGCGGCTGCGGGCCTGGGGGCAAGCCCGGCCCGGCCCTGAACCAGAAGGGCGACCAGGCGGTACGGGCGGCCCGCGCCCACCTCGCGAAGCAGGGGTTCGAGGAGGAGGGCCCGCGCCTCGTGGGCGAGCGCTTCGCCGCAGTGCCGGTCCCCGGCAACTGCTTCCGCACCAGCCCGGGACAGGGCTGCGCCAACCTGCCGAGCGGCCCCTGCATCACCTTCACCGACGAGGCGACGGGGAATTCCCTCTCACGAGCCATGGAGACGCAACAGGCCGGAGGGCGGGATCGCGAGGCCCGGGTCGCCCGCGCGGCCGAGGCCGCCGGCTTCGCGTCCCAGGACATCGAGGACCTCCGCATGGCCCTCGTCATCGCCGCCGAGGATGCGCGGAACCCTGGAAGGGTGGACGCGCTCGCTGCCATTCCCGGGGAGCTCGGGGCCACGGCCGCCGTCCGCAGGAAGAATCTCGCGGTCTACCAGAAGCTCGCAGGAGAGGTCGGCCCGCTGCTCCAGACCATCTCCGGAGCGAATCCCTGAGGTCGGCGTGGGGCGCGGCGGCCCGTCGGCCCAGGACGGAAGGCCGAGGATGACGCCATGATGAGCACGGCTCACTGGAAACCGCTCCTCGCGTCGTCGCTGCTCTTGTACGTGGGCGCCGAGGCAGCGGGGGGCGCCGGCCAGGGCGAGCTCACCTGGCCGGATCCCGAGGACCGGTTGGAGGTCGAGGTCGACGTCGCCCTGGTGTCCGAAGAGGGACCGAGCCTCACCTTCTCTTGGAGGGGGAAGCTGGGGCGCGAGGGGCCGTGGGCGGGTGGCGACTACTCGACCCGGTCCGAGAAGGGCCTCCTCCTCACCGGCGGGGCGGGCTTCGGCTTCGCTCCCCCGCATGCGGTCCACGTCGGCTTTCACCGCTGGGAAGAGACGGGAAAGACCCGGTTCTGGATCGGAATGACCGGTAGCTGCCCGGAACAGGGCACCAGCGAGGAGGTCCTCAACGTCAGCACCGAGGACGAGTCCCCCTTCGCGCTGACCGAGCGGGAGTACGAGGGCGGGTTCGAGCGGAGCTTCGCCTTCACGACCCTGGCGGGCGCCTGTCACGTCTACGGCGAGGCGACCGTGCACGTCACGCTGCGCAAGAACCCCGTCGAGGCGGTGCTGGTCACGGACGAAGGCTACGACGCGTGGCGCCCCGAGGCCGACAAGGACGAGGACACGCCTGGCAACAGGCTGGCCGTCTCGGTCGTGCTGCAGAAGAAGGGTTCGCCGGGAGTGAAGCCCAAGCAGACGGCCAGGTTCACGCTCGAGCTCCTCAGCCCGGCCGGCGGCGGATCGACGAGGAGAGGCTCCTCGCGCGAGAAGGGCGTCTGCCTCAACGCCCCGCCCAAGGACGAGGCCAGGAGCACCTACGATCTCGGATTCCGCAAGGAGGGCAATCCGCTGCTCGCCAAGGTGGCCCAGGACGGGCAGAGCGCGGAAACCAAGGACGGGCTCCAGGAGGCCAAGGTCTCCGTCACGTCGTACGACTGGGGCGCGTACGGGAAGCTCCGGGTCACCGCCGTACTCTCCAATGGTCTCGAGGTGGCGGCCCATTGGCAGCGGAAGCCGGACCGGACCGAGCTGGCCATCCCGCTGGACGAGAACGGGAACCGCATCGCCGACGGGTGGGAGAGGAACGAGGGGATCTTCGAGCAGAATCTCGCGGCGGACTGGGACGGCGCGAACGACCCGGGCCTCCAGAAGGCGGACGGAGACGGGATCTCGCTCTACGAGAAGTACCGCGGCTTCGAGGTCGAGACCGGGCACGAGCGCCTCCGCCCGAAGCAGAAGTACCTGTTCGTCCACGATCCGGCCGAGATCGTGAGGCTGACCCAGGCCGCCCGGGCGAGCTTCGACACCGGCTTCGCCAAGGTCTCGCAGCTGAACGTCCTCTTCATCGACAACCACCAGTGGACCGGTCCGGGCTCCCAGCTGGACGGGAGGCGGATCGTGAACTTCAACCACGGCTTCGGACACGCGGTGGACCAGCACGCCCTCCACGTGGAGAAGGCGGTGAGCGGCGACACGCCGGAAGGGTGGAGGAGGTTCCTGAAGAAGTACCTGCCCCAGGGTCCGACGGAGGTTGCGAGCGACCTGGCGGGAGTGGCGCTCTTCGATCACCCCTTCGCGTACGGCTCGCCCAGGTCGGTCTACCGGATCAACATCTATCCGGATGTCATCTTCGCCGCCCTGATGAAGGGGTTCCTTCGAGCCAACGCGCAGCGGATGCAGGATTCGCTGCGAGCCTGCGAGCGCCAGCCCGAGCACCTCCGGTGCGTCGAGCAGGCGCTCGACCAGATCCTCGGCGACCTGACGGGCCGCCCCGACGCGCTGGACGCCTTCATGATGATGGTGACGCTGACGGTGTCCCATGAGCTCGGCCATGGCGTAGGAATCGACCACCACCATCCGGAAACCGAGGGCGACCGGCGCTGCGTCATGCGGTACCAGGCTCCGGAGAAGGAATGCCCCGCCTCCCCCGAGGATCCCTATTACCTGAAGTGCTACCAGCCCTGGCCCGACCGGATCTCGCGCGACCGGCCGGAGCGGTGCTGGCAGAGCGTCAAGGTGACGGACCGGGCGCGGTAGGCGTCGGCGCGACGAGGAGGCGACGTGGACCACAGCCGATCCTGGAGGCGGTTCCCGAGGGTCTTGGTTGCCGTTCAGTGGCTGTGCGGCTTCGCCGCGGTCGCGGCGGTGCGAGCCGAGACGGTCCGCGCCGAGAAGTCGGAGGCCGGGTCATCCGCGCCCGCGGCGCCCGCGTTGCGGCTGGTCGCCGAGCTCGCATGGCAGCCGCTCCACGCAGGCGATCCGCTGCGGATCCGCGTCCGGCTGTCGAGCCCGCGGGCTCGACAGGAAGCGCTGCTCCTGGCGAGGGGTCGGGAGCGCGGCGAGCCGGCCCGCGGGCCGGCCTTCGCTCCGCCGCCGATCACCGGCAAGGCCTTCGCGGAGCGCGTCGCGTTCCGGCTCCACCAGTTGGGCGCGGACGGCTCGCGCCGGCGCATCCTGGAACGCGCCGACTGGACGACCTTTCGAGTGAGGCCCAGGGACGAGCTGACGGACCGGCTTGCGCCGCTGGTGGCCCACCTGGGCCTCACCGCGCTCACCGAGGAATGGCTCGTCCCGCCCGACCTCCTCCCTGGCGGGGGCCGGTACCTCCTGGAGGTCGAGTGGATCGGGAAGGGCCTGGTCGAGGCATCGCTGCTCGGCCGGAAGGGCTCGCTGGAGGCCGCGCCGCTGGCGTTCGAGCTGGTGCCGGCGACGGAGGCGCGCCAGCGGGCCGTACGGGAGGAGCGTCTCGCGTACCTGGCGTCGGTTCGCGGCCGGCACGCCGAAGCGTTGGCGCACGGGCGGGAGGCGCTGCGGCTCGACCCGGCCTTCTCTCCTGCCCGGGTCGACACCTACCTGCTGGTGGCGGATTCTGCCCTGGCACTGGAGGACTTCCCGGCCGCCGCGGCCGCGTATCGCGAGCTCCTCGGCCACCTGCCTTCGCCTCCGCGCGACGACCTCTCGCTGGCGGTGAACGAACGCTTGAAGCTCCTGGAACGCGTGAGACCCTGATCGGTCCGGCACGTCGCCGTGGACCCCCCCACGGCGTTGCATTTCGCCCGGAGGCACCGCAGCAGGGCGCCGGCGAGGCGCGGATCTGGCCGGGAAACTGGCCCGGGGACCGCCGGCCCCGTCTATGGCCCTGGTGCGCGCGGCGGCGGGTGATGCACCCCGTCGCGGGGCCCCGACCGGGCCGGCGCCTTTCCCACCGCGGCCGCGGGTCCGGTGGATAAGATCCGGTGCCGGGAGGATTGCGCATGCGCTCCACCGTCCTCGGCGCCGGCTCCTGGGGGACAGCGCTCGCCTCGCTGCTGGCGACCAAGGGACACCAGACGACGCTGTGGGCTCGAGACGCGGCGGTGGCGGAGGCCGTCGCCGGGCGGCACGAGAACTCGAGGTACCTGCCGGGTATCGAGCTGCCGGCGTCGCTGGGCGCCACCGCCGACCTGGCCCGTGCCCTGGAGGGCGCGGAGCTCCTGGTGGTGGCCGTCCCCTCCTTCGCCACGCGGGCGGTGGCCACCCAGGCCCGCTCCTTCCTCCAGGTCGGCACCGCGGTGGTGGCGGTGGCCAAGGGGATCGAGCGCGACACCCTCATGACCATGAACGAGGTGCTGGAGGACGTGCTGCCGGTGCCGCTGCACCCCTACCTGTGCTACCTGGGAGGGCCCAGCTTCGCCAAGGAGGTGGCCCGCCAGCTCCCCACTGCGGTGACCGTGGCCGGGCGATGGGAGCGGGTCACCAAGCAGGTGCAGGAGGCCTTCCACACCCGCTTCTTCCGCCCCTACACCTCCACCGACGTGGTGGGCTGCGAGATCGGCGGCTGCGTGAAGAACGTCATCGCCATCGCCGCCGGCATCTCCGACGGCATGGGCTTCGGCCAGAACGCCCGCGCCGCGCTCATCACCCGCGGCCTCTCCGAGATCGGGCGCCTGGCGGTGCGCAAGGGGGCGAACCCCATGACGCTCTCCGGGCTGACCGGCCTGGGGGATCTGGTCCTCACCTGCTCCTCGGAGATGTCGCGGAACCGCACCGTGGGGTTCGGCCTGGGGCAGGGCAAGGCCCTCGATGCCATCCAGAAGGAGCTGGGGCAGGTGGCCGAGGGCGTGCACAACGCCCGCACCGTCCGCGACCTCGCCCGCAAGCTGCAAGTGGAGATGCCCATCACCGAGGTGGTGTACCGGGTCCTCTACGAGGGGCTCCCCGCCAAGCAGGCGGTCGTCGACCTCATGATGCGCGAGACCAAGGCGGAGATGTAGGGACGCCTCCCACGGGAGCGCACGGCGGCCGGTCCCCGGCGCGTGGGGTCCGTGCTACCGTCGCCCGGCCGTGAAAGGAGGCCTCACATGAAGATGACGCAGACGCTCCGGCTCATCCTCGGCGCGGCGGTGCTGACCGCGGCCGTCGCGGTGCTGTGGTGGATCGTCGGCTTCGCGCTGGGCAAGTCGGCGCTGGACCAGTCGGGCGGCGGCGCGGACTTCTCGCGCCTCTACGCCTTCCGCGAGGGATCGGTGATCCCGGCGTTCGCGCTGGCCCTGCTCTCCTACCTGGTCCGGCTCCTCGGCCCCGACGGCGGCGGGCAGGCCGGGGGCGGGCGCTCCGACGGCGGCCGCTGGATTCGCCTGCTGGCGCTGGCGGCCGGGGCGGCGGTCCTCTTCGGCGGCGCCAACGCCTACCCCCCGGAGCTGGGCTGGGTGCTCTTCGTCCTGGCGGCGGTGGCGACCGCCGAGGCCTCGGGGGTCAACGGGCTGCTGGCGGCTCTCGTGGCCGGCGCCTTCGCGGCCTTCGCCTTCGTCTTCGATCGGGCCGAGTTCAGCCTCGGCCAGAAGCTCATCGTCATCGCGGTACGCGACGTCTTCTTCTTCGTGCCCCTTCTCGCCGGCCCCGAGTGGCTGGACAAGTGGATGTGGCGGGGCCAGAAGTGAGCCCGCGGCGGGCGCTCCCGGCGATGCTGGCCCTGGCGGTCGCCTGCGCCGGCGCCGGGACGCCGGCCGCTCGCAGGCCGGTCCCGGGAGAGCCGTCCTTCCCGGACCTCGACCGGAGCTACCGGCAGCCCACGCCGGCGGATCCGCTGTGCCTGAACACCCAGCTGGCCGAGAAGGTGCCGCCGCAGCCCGCCGGGCGGGTGGTGGTGAGGTTCCCGGTGGACCCCGCCGGCTTCGCAGGCCCGGTCACCGTGGTCGCCGACACCACCGGCGCGAGCCCCACCGTGCTCAGGGCGGTGGAGGAGTCCATCCGCGTCTGCAAGTGGGCGCCGGGCCAGGATCCCCAGGAGCGCAAGGTGCAGGTGTTCGTGGTGCTGCCCATCGACTTCCTGGAGACGCCCGGGCCCGCGCGCTGAGGGCGCCGAGCGGGCGGCGCCCACCGGCGCGCCGCACCGGCCCGCGCCGGAGCGGGTCCCTCGGCCGGGCTCCGGCTCATGGCTCGAGACCCAGCCGGGCCAGCGACGCGCGTACCTCCGGGTCCTGGAGCAGTTCCAGGAAGCGCTTCACGGGTGCGCGCCCGAGGCGATCCCGGGGGAGCACGAAGTCGTACCGCTCGTCCTGCAGCGGCAGGAACCCCAGCCCGTAGGAGGCCGCCACCGGCCGGATGGCCAGGCCCCAGTCGGCCCGCCCCTGGGCCACGGCCGCCGCCACCGCGTTGTGGGTCCTGGCCTGGCTGGTATAGCCGGTGGGGCGCGCCTCCTCGAGCAGGCGATCGAGGAGGATACGGGTGCCGCTCCCCGGGTTGCGGTTCACCATGATGCAGCCCGGGCTGGCCGCGGCCAGGGTCACCGCCTCCTCGGCGGAGCGCCCCTCGAAGCGGACGTCGCCCGGCCGGAACACCACCCCCTGCTGGCGGCGGTAGCCGGGCCGGAGCTCCAGCGCCTCGGTCAGGAAGGGCCGGTTGTACTCCCCGCTCCCGGGATCCATGAGGTGCACCCCGGCGAGGTCGCACTCGCCGCGGCGCGCCGCGGCCAGGCCGCCCATGCTGCCCACGTTGATGACCTTCACCGAGAACCCCTCCCGGGAGAGGCGGCTCATGAGCACGTCCAGCCCCGGGCAGTGGCTCCCCATGGCCACCAGGTCGGCCGGCCGGTGACCGGCGCCGATCACCGTCACCTCGACCGGCGTCCCGGCCGGCAGCGCCTCCGCCTGCGCCTTGACGGCCAGGAAGCCGTCGGCCTGGCCGAAGGCGGTGACCGCGCCCGAGCCCTTGCCGCTGGGATGGGCCGTGAGGCCACCCCCGGGCCCCTCCACCAGCGACACCATCACGTACTCGGTGCGGCCGCGCTGCGAGGCGATCCGGGTGGAGAGGGTGGCGGGCACCGTCTGGCGGCGCTCCGGGGGCAGGCCGGCGAAGGCGCGCAGCACCGGGGCCAGGAACTCGTGGAAGGTGAAGATGGCCGAGGTGGGGAAGCCGGGGAGGATCACCACCGGCTTGCCGCCGGTGACCGCCAGGCAGATGGGCTTGCCCGGCTTGAGCGCCACCCCGTGCACCACAATCCCGGGGTCGCCCAAGCGCCCCACCACCCGGGCCGCCACGTCGCCGGAGCCCTTGGAGGTCCCGCCGGAGAGGAGCACCACGTCGTGGGCCAGGGCCTCGGCCAGCCGGGCCCCGAGCGCCACCTCGTCGTCCGGGACGATGCCCATGGCAACTGGGACGCAGCCCAACTCCTCGACGGCCGCGGCCAAGATGGCGGCGTTGGAGTCGTAGACCCCTCCGGGCGGCAGCGGCCGGCCCGGGGCGACGATCTCGTCGCCAGTGGAGAGGATGGCCACCCGCGGCCTGCGCCAGACCGCCACCTCGGCCAGGCCGACGGCGGCCAGGGAGCCGACCTCGCGCGAGGTGAGGACCTGGCCGGCGCGGAGCACCGTCTCGCCGCGGGCGATGTCGCTGCCGGCCGCGGCGACCGAGTCGCCCGGGGCCACCGGGCGCCGCACCTCGACGAGGAGCCCGCCGCCCTCCTCGCGCGACTCGGTGTGCTCCACCATCACCACCGCGTCGGCGCCCCGCGGCAGCATCCCGCCGGTGGCCAGGACGGTGGCGGTGCCGGCCTCGACGGCCACCCGCGGCACCACGCCCGGGGTGAGGACCTCCGGGTTGAGGCGCAGCCGGCGCGGCGCCTCGTCGGAGGCGCCCGCGAGGTCGGCGGCCCGCACCGCGAAGCCGTCCACGCCGGAGCGGTCGAAGGCCGGCACGTCCACGCCGGCCACCACGTCCTCGCAGAGGACGCGCCCCGGCGCCCCGGCCAGGGGCACCGTCTCGCGCCCCAGCGGCGCCAGCGCCAGGTGGCGGCGGAAGCGGGCCTCGGCCTCGTCGCGCCCGACCACCTCCAGGAACTGCTCCTGCCGCGCCGCCCTTCGCAGCGCCTCCCGCACCTCGTCGCTGGACATCTCTCGGCTCCTCGCTCGAGCGTCAGTACAGGTGGACGGTGACCCTGGCGCCGGGCGGGTATCCCTCCAGCGCCTCCGGGACCACCACGAAGCCGTCGGCCCTGGCGGCCACCGCCAGGCCGCCGAACTCGGGCGCGCCCAGGGGCTCGACGCGCCCCGCGGCCAGGCGCACCTGGCAGGCCTCCACCAGGCCGACGGCGGAGACGATCTTGCGCCCCACCTCGGCCTCCCGCGTCGGGTGGGGGAGGCCGGGATCGCGACCGCCCAGGCGCCGCACCAGCCGCCCGGCCAGGAGCTCGTAGGCGCACAGGCAGGCCAGGGGGTCGCCCGGCAGCAGGGCCACCGGCACCTCTCCGGCGAGCCCCATGGCGGCGGATCCCCCGGGCCGGAGCGCCACGCCGTGGAACGCCAGCGCCCCGACCTCGGCGAGGGCCAGCGGCGCCTCGTCGTCCGGGCCGGCCCCGGTGCGCCCGGAGAGGATCACCAGGTCGGCGCCGGAGGCGGCGGCGCGCCGGAGGGCGCCGCGCAGGTCCGACCTCACCTCGGCCGCCTCGACGATGCCGCCGTCCCGCTCCACCAGGGCGTGGAGCATCGGACGGTGGGCGTCGCCCTCGCCGGGCGCCCCCGGGGCCGGCTTGGGGCCGGCGACGAGGAGCCGGACGCGCGGGTGCGCCACCACGCTCACGCGCGTGACGCCCAGCGAGGCCAGGAGGCCGGCCTGGTGCGGCCGGATGGGCCCGAGCATGGCGCCGAGCGGCGTCCCGGCGCGCAGCTGCTGCCCGGCCCGCTCGATGCCCGCCCCTTCGGCGACCGACCCGATGACCTCCAGGGTCCGGCCCGACGCCTGCGCCGCGTCGAAACCGGCCAGGGCGTCGGCGCCGGCCGGCAGGGGCGCGCCGGCCGCCACCAGCGCCGCGGCGCCCGGGGCGAGCGGGGCGGCCGCGTCCTGGAGGCGGAAGGAGGCCGGGGAATAGGAGGTCGCGCCGATGGTCTCGCCAGACCTGACCGCGTAGCCGTCCTCGCCGGCCCGGTCCGCCGGCGGGTGATCGCGGACCACCGCCGGCGGCGCGGCCGGGATCCGGCCCACCGAATCGGCCACGCCCACCTCCACCGCCCCCAGCCGGGCCGACCGGGCGTCCACCCACGCCTGCGCCTGGTCCAGCGAGGCGCGATCGGCGAAGCCCCGGAGCCGCACGTCGTCGGGTCCACCCCCCGGGGTCGGCCGCTCGCCCGCCGCCATCGCGGCACTATCGCCGCCTGCGGCGGCGAGGTGTCAAGACCGGAGGAGGGCTCCAGTCGGGTCTGGACCCGCGCCGGTCAGTACCGCCACCCCAGGCCGGCGTAGGCCGAGTGGTCCTGGTAGTCGCCGGCGCTGCTCTGAACCAGGCGCCAGGCGTACCTCGCCTCGAGGAACAGGTCCCCGCCCAGGCCCACCTCCAGGGCGACGGGGACGGAGTGCGACCTGGCCTCGGCGCGGTAGGCCTCCTGGGGCCGGCCGAAGGTGTTCATGCCGTGGCCGCCCATGCCCCCCATCCCGCCCCCGCCGCTGGCCACGTCGCGGTAGAAGACCTCCTGGCCGACCTCGAAGACGTAGCCGAGCGAGAGCCAGGTCCTCGAGGCG
>DASRTO010000426.1:0-11797 GCA_035655915.1 Anaeromyxobacteraceae bacterium | reverse complement strand
CCCGCAGCGTTTGCGTCATCCCCTCCCCCTTCCGCGATTCCTGCGTGATTTCGGGCCTGAGGATCGGCTCCCCTGTCTGGGATCACGGCGCTTTTTCTCCGGCCGCAGGCAGGGGCACACCCCTTGCTGACCGCCTCCGGCCGGAGGTCCAGCGTGAACCCCTCGACCAGCCCCGCGGCCGCCGTCCCGGCGTCCGCTCCGAACGCCGCCGCGGCCGCGGCTGCGCCGAAGGCCAGGCCCGCCTCGGCCTCGAGCGAGGTGACCCGGATCGCCCTGCTCGTCGGCGGCGTGGTCCTGGCCGGCTCGGCGGCACAGCTGTTCGTCGCTCCCGGGCCCTGGGCCCTGGTGGCCTCGGCGCTCCTGGCCGGCGTGGCCGTGTTCGCCCTGGGCTTCATCGTGTCGGGGAAGCTGCGGCAGACCCTCATCGGCTTCCGCTTCGTCGCCGTGCTGCTCGTCGCGCTGGCGGTGGCCGCCATCCTCGGCACCCTCATCCTGCAGGGCAAGCCCGAGGCGCTCTACCGGCAGCGGTACGGCGCGGTGGGCGACCTCATCGTGGCGCTCCGCCTCGACGACATCTTCCACTCGGTCTGGTTCGGCGGGCTCATCGCCCTCTTCGCCGCCTCCGCGGCGAGCTCGGCCATCCTGCGCTGGCCGGTCAACGCCCGCACCGCCGGGTTCTTCGTCTGCCACCTGGGGCTGCTCACCTCGCTGGGCGGGGCCGCCCTCTCCTCGACCCTGTCGGTGAAGGGCCGGGTCGACCTCCACGCCGGCGGCCAGAGCGCCGACGCGGTGGCGGTGACCCGGGCCGCCAGCGGCGAGCGGGCGGTGCCGCTGGGCTTCGACCTGCGCCTCGACCGCTTCGACGTCGTCCGCTACGACGCCGAGTACCGGGTCGGCTACTACGCCCCCAGGCGCGTCGCGGCCGGCGACCGGATCCAGGAGCGCTGGGGGCTCAAGGCCAGCTTCGACCCCGACCTCGCCAGGCACCGCCTGCCGGGCGGCGACGGCTTCCGCATCAAGGCCATCTACCCGGACTTCGCCATCCGCCCGCGCCCGGCCGCCGCCGGGGCCGGCGAGCCGGCCCTGGAGGTCGTGCTGGAGGGCAGGAGCCAGTGGCTCTTCCCGGGCGGCCGGATCGACGGCGCCGGGGGGCGGGTGGCGGTCCTCTTCGACCGGGTGCTGCCGGCGGCCCCGGCCGTGCCGACCGCGGTGCTGGTGTCGGCGGCCGAGGGCAAGGTGGTGGTCCGCGCCCCGGGCGGCGAGTCGGCGGCGCCCCTGGCCGCCGGCCTGGAGCTGGCCGGCGGGCTGGTGCGCCTGGAGGACGTCATCCCCTCCGCCTCGCGGGAGGCGGAGTACACCACCCGCTCGGAGGAGTGGCGCAACCCGGTGGTCCTGCTGGAGGTCAAGGAGGACGGCCGGGCTCGGGAGGCGCTGCTCTCGGCCCGCGAGGGCGGCGCGGTCCGCCTCGCCCGCGGGGGCGCGCTGGTCTTCGAGCGCCGCGAGGACGAGGTCAAGGCCTACCGCAGCGAGGTGACGGCCACGGCCGGGGGCGCCACCCGGAAGGCGGTGGTCACCGTCAACGAGCCGTTCAGCTTCGGCGGCTGGACCTTCTACCAGGCCAACTACGATCCCAAGGACCCCACCTACTCCGGCTTCGAGGCGGTGAAGGACCCGGGCGTGTCCTGGGTCTTCCTGGGCTTCGCCCTCATCTGCGTCGGGGTGGCGTGGATGTTCTACGTCGGGCCCCGGCTGCGCGGGGGCGGCATCAAGCGCTCGCCCGCCCCCACGGGCGCCTAGCTCCGGAGGATCGCCATGCTCCAGTACATCTTCTTCGAGCACCCCTTCTTCGCCGCCACCGGCCTCCTCTACGGCGCCGCCACCGCCGCCTACGCGGCCGCCTGGCGATCCACCCGGGCGGCGGTGGGCCGCCTCGGCACCGCCTTCCTGGCGGTGGGGGTGGCCTTGAACGTCTGGCTGGTGGTGGGCCGCTGGATCGAGGCCGGGCGCGAGCCCTTCAAGTCGCTCTTCGAGTCGCTGGTGTTCCTGGCCCTGTGCCTGGGCGCCCTCTACGTGGTGCTGGAGCGCCTCTACCGCACCCGGGTCTTCGGCCTGCCGGCCGCGGTCATGCTCTTCGGCTGCATGGCCTACGCGCTCGCGAAGTGGGACGCCGAGATCGTGAAGCTGCCGCCGGCGCTCCAGTCCCCCTGGTTCATGCCGCACGTGATGGTCTACTTCGTGGGCTACGCCGCGCTGGCCTTCGCCGCCGGCGTGGCGGTGGTCCAGCTCCTGGCTTCCCGCTTCCCGTCCGTCCGGCGCCTCACCGCCATGCGGGCCGGGACCATGCTCACCGGCCAGGCGCTCGACCTGGACCAGATCACCTACGACGTGGTCCGCTTCGGCTTCGTGCTCCTCACCCTGGGCCTGCTCATCGGCTCGGTGTGGGCCAAGAGCGCCTGGGGCGACTTCTGGGTGTGGGACCCCAAGGAGAACTGGTCGCTGGTGACCTGGCTGATCTACGGGGCCTACCTGCACCTGCGCAAGGTGAAGGGCTGGCGCGGCGACCGGGCCGCCTGGCTCCAGATCGTGGGCTTCGCGGTGGTGATGTTCACCTACCTGGGCATGGGCATGCTGCCCACCGCCGAGGACAGCGCCCACGTCTACACCGGGCAGTAGGCCGGCGTCTCTCGCGCCGGGGAGGGAGGGCCGCTACTTCAGGCCGCCCTTGACGTAGGCCGCCAGGGCCTTGATCTCCGCGTCGGAGATCTTGCCCCGGAAGCCGGTCATCTTGCCCTTGCCGTCGGCGATCATCTTCTCGACCTCGGCCGCGGAGAGCTTGCTCTGGGTGATGTCCTTGGCGCCCAGCTTCTGGGCCATGGGGGTCTGCCCCTTGCCATCCTTGCCGTGGCACACTGCGCACTTCTGGGCGAAGATTGTGGCGGCGTCCTCCGCCAAGGCCGGAGCGGCCAGGGCGAGCAGGGAGAGGGCGGCGATCGCGGCGGCGAGCCTCTTCATGGGGAACCTCCTGGAGGGAGCGCCATCCTGCCGCGCCCGCGGGCGACGGTAAAGGTCCTTTCGCGGGGCGGGGCCACCCCCCGGGGCGGCGGGCCCAACCAGGCTCATGATCAGTGCGCCGCCGCCGTCCCCGGCAGCGCGGCCGGGGCGCCTTCGGCCCGGAGCGTGCCGGACATGATGGGCACCGCCACCCTCACCAGCACCGTGAACACCAGGAAGCCCACGCTGAAGACGCCGGTGGCCACCATCCACTCGTTGGGCGTGGGCGTGTAGTCGTAGATCTCGCCCAGGGTGTCGGGGGTCATGCCGGGCAGCACCAGCCCGATGCCCTTCTCGATGTAGACGCCGGCCCAGATGAGGAGGCAGCCCAGGTTCAGCCCCACCCAGCTCTTGCGGGTCCGTGGGATGAGGAACAGGAAGAAGGCCGCGAGGCTCGCCAGGAAGGAGAACCAGGCGAAGGGCACCAGCGCCCGGTGGGGGCCGATGCCGAACCAGTAGTAGCGGGTGTAGAGCAGGTGCTCGGTGGCCGAGTAGAACTCCTTGAACATCTCGGCGCCGAGCAGGAACAGGTTGAAGAACATGGCGTAGCTCATGAGCTCCGCCACCTTCCAGATGGCCTCGTCCTTGATCTCCAGGCCGGTGGCCCGGCGCAGCACCTGGAAGAGGATGAGCAACACCGCCGGGCCGGAGCAGAAGGCCGAGGCCAGGAAGCGCGGCGCCAGGATGGAGGCGTTCCAGTAGGGGCGGGCCGCCATGCCGTTGTAGAGGAAGGCGGTGACGGTGTGGATGCCCACCGCCATGGGGATGGAGAAGAGCACCAGCGGCACCACGAACGCCTTGTTGTACTCGTAGCCGCGGTAGCCCTTGTAGAGGATGTGCACCACCACCAGCAGGTTCACCACCAGGTACACGTTCAGCACCAGCGCGTCCCAGGAGAGCAGGGAGTGGGGCCAGTTGGGGCTGCCCAGCCCGGGGATGATGTGCTGCAGCCGGTCTGGCCGTCCCATGTCCACCAGGATGAAGAGCATGCACATCACCAGGGCGCTCACCGCCAGGAGCTCGCCCAGGATCACCACTTCCTTGATGGGCTTCCACTGGTAGACATAGGCGGGGATGACCAGCAGCACCGCGGCCGCCGCCACCCCCACCAGGAAGGTGAAGTTGCCGATGTAAAAGGCCCAGGTGACCTGGTCGCGCATGTTGGTGGCGATGAGGCCCACCCGGAACTGGCGCTCGTACCCCACCAGCCCCACCACGATGCCGGCGAACAGCGCCAGCATCCACAGCTTGTAGCTGCGCCCGCCGGTCGTGACCTGGCGGAAGCTGCCCTTGAGGAACCCGACGATGCCGGCCATGGAGGTCGCTCCGTCCTAGGTGGCGTAGAAGTAGTAGAACTGCGGCTCGGTGGCGAGGTCCTCCTTGAACACGAAGACGCGCTTTGTCTCCATGACGCGGCGGATCTCGCTCTGCTCGTCGAGCAGGTTGCCGAACTTGCGCGCCCCCACCGGGCAGATCTCGACGCAGGCCGGGTAGCGGCCGTTGCGGGTGCGCTGGATGCAGAAGGTGCACTTCTCGACCACGCCCTTCATGCGCGGGCGGTTGCCGAGGTAGTGGGTGTCGGGGTTCATCTCCTCCTTCGGCAGGTCCGGCTCGGCCCAGTTGAACTTGCGGGCCCCGTAGGGGCAGGCGGCGGTGCAGCAGCGGCAGCCGATGCACCAGTCGTAGTCGATGACCACGATGCCGTCCGGCTCCTTCCAGGTGGCCTTGACCGGGCAGACCTTGGTGCAGGGCGGGTGGCGGCACTGCTGGCATTGCACCGGCATGTAGAAGTGGCCCGGCCGCGGCACCAGCTCCGACTCGTAGTAGGCGTTGGCGTGCGCCAGGTCGACGCCGCGCGACTTGTCCATCTCCAGGACCTTGATCCAGTGGATCTGGGGGTTCCGCCGCGACTGGTTGTTCTCCTTGACGCAGGCGTAGACGCAGCGCCGGCAGCCGATGCAGCGCGACAGGTCGAGGCCGTAGGCGAAGTCCACTCCCTGCATGGGCCCCTCGGCGCCGACCCTGACCTTCTTGCCGTATTGCTCCGAGTAGCGGCGCTCCAGCCGCTCCAGGATGGCGGAGAGGTCCTGCTTGGAGAGTTCCCTGTAATTGCGGCGCAGGAAGTCCTCGACGCCGCAGGCGGAGAGCGCCGCCAGCGCGGCCCCGCCGGCGGCGGTCCGCAGGAACTGGCGCCGCCCCGGCCGGGGCGGCTGGCCCGCGGGCGACGCGTCGTTCAGGACGGGGAGTCCGCGGGCGCTCATCGCTTCATCTCCTCGGGCCGGGCCGGGCGCGGCTCGGGCTTCAGCGGCTTGAACCGGGGCGAGTGCGGGTTGTGGCAGTTGACACACAGGTAGTAGGTCTTCTGCCCGTTCCACATCCCCACCCGCTTGCCGTGTACCCCGGCGCGCCAGTCGCGGTACTTGTCGCCGTGGCACTGGCCGCACAGGCGGTAGGACTCGGTGAAGGGCACCGGCGCCCCGCTGGAGAGGTGCAGCACGTCGCGCCTCTGGTTGTCGTGGCAGTCGAGGCACCAGCGGTTCTTCGAGTCGTGGTTGAACGCCGACTGCACCTCGTCGTGGAAGGCCAGCTCGCGCCGGGTGGGGTCGCCGGCCCGGTCGTGGCACTGGCTGCAGGGGAAGATCCCCTCGCTGAAGGGCGGCGGCTCGGCCTGGATCTCGCCCGGGGAGGGCTCGGCCGCCTGGCGCGTCCCAGCCGCCGAAGCGCCGGCCTTGGCGGGCTCCGCAGCCGTGGCCGCCCCGGCCCAGGCGAGCGCCACCAGCGCCACCAGCGCCGGGTCTCTCGTGCGTCTCATCCGCGCCTCCGTTTCCCTCGCCGGCGGTCCGCCGCTCGCGCCCTTGGCCATGTGCACATCGTGGGCCGCATGTACCATTTCCCGGGCGCGCCGAGGCGGGCCGTGCCCGGACTGCGGTGAACCTGATCTAGATTGATCTGGATCAATGCGCGCCCATTGGCCGCGGCCTCCTTCGGAAGCGCCTTTTCACGCGGCGATCCAGCCAGGATCGGAATTTTCCCGGCGCGGGAACGAGTTTTTTCCGCGCCGGCGGGGATTGCCATGCGCCGGCGCGTTGTGGTTCTCTACCGCGCACGATGGCGCAATCGCTCGCGGACGTCGTTGCGCTCGTGCGCAAGATGTTCGCCAGGGAACAGCTCCCGGAGCTCCCACCCCACGAGCCGGCGCGTCGCTCCGCACCCGGTGCCTTCCGCCTCCTCTTCGGCGCCGAGCCACTGGGGGAGGACCCCGTCCCGCCGCGGGAGCGCCAGGGCCTGCTGGCCCTGCTCCTCGGCGCCGAGCCGCTGCCGGAGGATCCGATCGCCTCGCACCGGCGTGGGCCGGGGTTCTTCGCCCTGGTCCTGGGACGCGAGGCGCTCCCCGAGGATCCGCCCGGCCCACCGCGCAAGCGCGCGCGCTGGGCGGCCTGGCTCTTCTCCCCGGAGCGGATCGACCCGAGCTGAAGCCGAAAGGAGCCCGAGGAACCTCATGGAACATGCCCGGCACGTCTTCCGCGTCGCCCTGCTCCTCATCGCGGGGCTGGCCGTGGTCTCCATCGGCCGCACCCTGCTGGTCCCGCGGTCGTACGGCCTCTACGGCCCGTACCGCTACGACAACGTGGCCGAGCAGATGACGATCCGCGAGCCGGTCCACGGCGGTCCGGCGGCGTGCGGCGAGTGCCACGAGAAGGAGTTCAAGAAGCGCGCCGCCGGCAAGCACAAGACGGTGAGCTGCGAGGTGTGCCACGCCCCCAAGGCCTACCACGTGCGCGCCGACGGCTCGATGGAGTCCATGCCCATCGACCGCAGCTTCGGCCTCTGCGCCCGCTGCCACCGCAAGATCCCGGGGCGGCCGGCCAAGTTCCCGCAGGTGGTGCTGGAGCAGCACCTCAACGGCCCGCCCGAGGGCGACGCCTGCATCCAGTGCCACGACGCCCACTCGCCCGCCCTGTAGCGGAGGAGACGATGCCCGAGACCCGACCGAGCCTCTCCATCCTCCAGCCCGCCGGCGAAGGCGAGCCGAGGGCCCAGGGCCGCCGCGAGTTCCTGGCCGGCGCGGCCACGCTCTCCACCGGCGCCCTGGTGTTCTTCACCTTCGAGCGCGCCGAGGCCAGAACCGCCGGGGAGCCGCCTCGCGCCGCCGGCGAGTACAACTGGGAGGAGCACCGCTGGGCCTACGTCATCGACACCCAGAAATGCATCGGCTGCGGGTCCTGCGTCCGGGCCTGCAAGGCCGAGAACGGCGTCCCCGACGGCTTCTACCGCACCTGGGTGGAGCGCTACGTGGTGGGGATGGAGAAGTCGTTCGTGGACTCGCCCGAGGGCGGTTTGCAGGGCTTCCCGCCCCTGCAGGTCGACTTCCACGCCACCAAGTCCTTCTTCGTCCCCAAGATGTGCAACCATTGCGCCGCCACCCCCTGCACCCAGGTGTGCCCGGTGGGCGCCTCCTACCGCACCAAGGACGGCGTGGTGCTGGTGGACGGGAAGCGCTGCATCGGCTGCGCCTACTGCGTCCAGGCCTGCCCCTACGGCAGCCGCTTCCTCTCGCCGGTCACCCACACCGCCGAGAAGTGCACCTGGTGCTACCACCGCATCACCAAGGGGCTCAAGCCGGCCTGCGTGGAGGTCTGCCCCACCGGCACCCGCCTCTTCGGGGACATGAAGCGCGAAGACGACCCGGTGCGCCAGATCATCGAGAGCGAGCGGGTGGAGATCCTGCAGGCCCACCTGCTCACCGAGCCGCGGTGCTACTACCTGCACCTGGACAAGGAGGTGCGGTGATGCCGGAGATCACCGGGTTCGCGTTCCCCAACGACATCCACGTCTGGTGGAGCCTGATGATCGTGATGTATCCCTACATCACCGGGTTCGTCGCCGGCGCGTTCATCGTCACCTCGCTCTACCACCTCTTCGGCCGCCAGGAGTTCAAGCCCATCGCCCGGATGGCCATGGCGACCTCCTTCGCCTTCCTGCTGGTGGCCGGGCTCCCACTGCAGCTGCACCTGGGCCACCCCGAGCGCGGCCCGCTGGTAATGGTCACCCCTCACTTCACCTCGGCCATGGCCGGCTTCGGCATCCTCTACAGCAGCTACCTGGTGGTGCTGCTGCTCGAGGTGTGGTTCGTGTGGCGCGCCGAGATCATCGCCCGGGCCCGGCGCAGCCGGGGGGTCGCCCGCGGCTTCTACAAGCTCCTGGCGCTCTACACCTACGACACCTCGCCCGAGGCGCTGGAGATCGACCACAAGGCCATCACCCTGCTGGCGGGCATCGGCCTCCCCATGGCCTGCATGCTCCACGGCTACGTGGGCTTCATCTTCGGCGCCATCAAGGCCAACCCCTGGTGGTCGACGCCCCTCATGCCGGTGATCTTCCTCATGTCGGCGGCGGTCTCCGGCATCGCCCTGCTCATCGTCCTCTTCCAGGCGGTCTCCAAGCTCAACCGCCGCCAGGCCGACCAGGCCTGCGTCTCGGCGCTGGCCCGCTGGCTGTGGTTCTTCCTCATCATCACCATCACCCTGGAGCTGCTCGAGATCGTGGTGATGGCCTACGAGCGCTCCGAGCCCTGGATCATCATCTCCGAGCTCATCAGCACCCGGCTCCAGTTCTCGTACATCACCATGCAGATGATCGTGGGTGGGCTCATCCCCCTCATCCTGCTCGGCGTGGTGGTGCTCATGAACCGCTACCTGCACCCCCGCGTCCGCAACGCCCTCTCGACGACCGCCGCGGTGCTGTGCCTCCTCCAGGTCTTCTCGATGCGCTGGAACATCGTCATCGGCGGCCAGCTCCTCTCCAAGTCGCTGCGCGGCCTGCGCTCCCCCTACGAGCCGGAGGTGTTCGGCCACGAGGGCGTGCTCATGGCCATCGCCCTCATCATCGTCCCCTTCGTCATCCTCCTGGTCTTCGACCGGGTGCTGGGCATCCAGCCCTCCGAGGACGAGCCGGCCGGCCACCGCGAAGAGCCGGGCGGGCGGGCCCCGGCCGGATCGAGCACGGTCACCCTGTAGGCGGGCTCCGGCTTCCTGGCTACCGGATTCGGGGAGCCCCGGGGCAGGCCGAAGGCCGTGGCCTGGAGCCCGCTCTACCGCTGATCGCCGGAGGCGAGCAACACCGGCCGGTAGCGGGCGCCCTGGTGGTGCCCGGTGCGGTACTCCTTCAGCCGGTACTGGATCTTGCGCACGCTGATGCCGAGCACCTCGGCGGCGCGCGTGGTGGAGCCGCCCACCTGCTCCAAGGTGCGCAGGATGGCCTCCCGCTCGATCTCGAAGAGGGGGGCGCCGGGGATGAGGCGGGAGACGCTCTGCTCCTCCGGGTGGGCGGCGTGCAGCACCGGCGAGAGATCCTCGGCGCCGATGCTGGTGCCGGCGCAGGCCCGCACCGCCCGCTCTACCACGTTCTCCAGTTCGCGCCCGTTGCCGGGCCAGTCGTAGGCGAAGAGGGCCGAGAGGGCGCCGGGGGTGAAGCCGCGGATCTCCTTTCCCTCGCGGCGGGAGGCCTGCTCCAGGAAATGGCTGGCCAGGGAGGGCAGGTCGCCCTTGCGGGCCCGCAGCGGCGGCATGGCCACCGTCACCACGCTGAGCCGGTAGTAGAGGTCGTCGCGGAAGCGGCCGGCCCGCACCTCCTCGGCGAGGTCGCACCGCGTCGAGGCCACCACCCGCACGTCGGCCCTGAGCATCTCGCTCCCGCCCAGCCGCTCGTATTCCCCCTGCTGCAGCAGGCGCAGGATCCGCACCTGCGACCCCGGCGAGAGGCTCTCGACGTCGGCGAGGAGGAGCGTCCCCCCGTCGGCGGCGGCCAGCCGGCCGTCGGCGCGCACCTCCGCCCCGGGGTAGGCCCCCTTCTCGCAGCCGAAGAGGTGGCTCTCCAGCATGGCCTGCGAGAGGGCGGCGCAGCTCACCCGCACGAAGGGCCGGTCGCGGCGCGGCGAGGCCTCGTGCAGCGCCTGGGCCGCCACCGACTTGCCGGTGCCGGTCTCCCCCACGACGAGGACCGTGGCCTTGGTGGGCGCCACCCGCCGGATCACGTCCTGGACGGCGTGCATCTCGGGGGCGTGGCCCACCAGCGCCGCGCGGGCGCGTGCCTGCTGGCGCAGCTCGGCGCCCTCGCGCCGCAGCCGGCGCGTCTCCAGGGCCCGCTCCAGCACGGCCAGGAGCAGCGCCCCCTCCGGAGGCGCCGCCACGCCGTCGGCGCCGGCCCGCAGGGCCTCCACCGCCAGCGGCGCCTCTCCCGGGGCGCAGGCCACCACCAGGGCCGCGTCCGACCCGCCGGCGCGGGCTCGCGCCGCCAGGGTGGCGGCGCTCCCGTCCGGGAGCGAGGGGGCCATGAGCGCGGCGCCGGCGCCCGGCAGGGCCACGAGCGCGCCGGCGATCCCCTCCGCTTCCGCCACCTCGTGGCCGCGCTCCAGGAGCGCCGAGCGCATGCGCCCCCGCGCCGCCGAATCCCCGTCCACGATCAGGATGCGTTCCAGCTTCACCACCTGTCTGCCGTAAGCAACTGCTATACCCGGCCGCCAGGCCCTTCCTCAGCGCAAGGTGTGCGCGAGAGCCAAGCCCGGATCGCCTTTGGCTCCAGGTGCCAGGGTGGGCGTATGCGCCGGTGATCGATGGCTATTCCGGGCGAGCCGCCTCCCAGGGCGGGCGAGTCGAAGCCGCGCGCATCCTCTGCACCTCCTGGAATGACGGCCGCCCGAGCACCGGCCCGTCCCCGCGCCAACTCTGCGCTTCTTTGGAACGGCTTGCCGGACGACCGCGGCCGCCACAGGATGGGCCCATGGCCGCCTGGCTCTCCGGCCGGGTCGAGACGGTGCAGGGAGACATCACCCGGCTGCGGGTGGACGCGGTGGTGAACGCCGCCAACGCCTCGCTGCTCGGCGGCGGCGGCGTGGACGGCGCCATCCACCGGGCCGCCGGGCCGGCCCTCCTGGAGGCCTGCCGCGCCCTGGGCGGCGCACGCACCGGCGAGGTGAAGGCCACGCCGGGCTTCGGCCTGCCGGCCCGCTGGGTGTTCCACGCGGTGGGCCCGGTGTGGCGCGGCGGCGGCGAGGGTGAGGACCAGGCGCTGGCGAGCTGCTACCGCGAGGCGATGCGCCTCGCCGCCCGGCACGGGGCGGGCAGCGTCGCCTTCCCCGCCATCTCCACCGGCGTGTACGGCTTCCCCCTGGAGCGGGCCACCCGCATCGCCGTGGCCGAGGTGAAGGCCGCGCTGGAGCGCCACCCCGAGGTGGAGCGGGTCGTGCTCTGCTGCTTCTCCGCCCGCGACCTGGAGGTGTACGACCGGGTGGCGGCGGAACTGCTGGGGTCAGGTGCGACGGGCTGACCCTGTCTGGGCCGGCCGCGCCCTCGCCAGCCGCGCCCGCGCGGCGAGGCCGCGCGCTCCCCGTCGCCGCGGAGCACCGGCGACCGGCGGGCCTTGACCCTCCTGTCCGCGAGGAGGCAAATCACCGTTGGAGCGCTACGTCACGGCGATGACGGTCTTCCCCAAGGTCCCGCCCGCTGCGTAGTGCGCGAACGCGGTCGGCGCCTCGGCGAACGGAAACACGCGATCGATCACCGGCCGCAGGCGGAGGGCGTCGAAGGCGCGGGCCATGGCCGCGAGCTGGGCGCAGCTCCCGGCGGCGATGCTCCGCAGCGTCGCGTTGGCCGTCCAGAGCGGCCAGAGATTGGGCGCCGACGCCGCGCCGGCCAGCGCGCCCACCCAGGCAATCTCGCCGCCGAGCGCCACTGCGCGGGCCGATCGC
>DASRTO010000425.1:0-2970 GCA_035655915.1 Anaeromyxobacteraceae bacterium | reverse complement strand
CGCGCACCTCGTAGCCGCGGTCGGCGAGGATCACCGACAGGAGGTGGCGCATCGACTCCTCGTCGTCGACGATGAGGACGTTGCGCAGGGCCACGCCTCAGTCTAGCACGCGCCCCGGTTGGCCCCGTGGCGCCTGGATCGTCAGCCGGCGACGCGGAACGCCAGCGTGAAGACCGCCCCACCACCGCCCCGGCTTTCGGCGGCGATCTCGCCACCGTACGACTCCATGAGCCGATGGCAGATGGCCAGCCCGAGGCCGGCCCCCTTCCCCGGCTCCTTGGTGGTGAAGAAGGGGTCGAAGATCCGCGGCAGGTCCGCCGGGGCGATGCCGGGGCCGGCATCGGCGAAGCGCACCAGCACCCGGCCGCGCTCGCTCCGGGCGGCGATGCAGAGATCGCCGCGACCGCCCATGGCGTCGCCGGCGTTGAGGAGCAGGTTCAGCACCACCTGGGCCAGCGTGCGCTCGTCGGCCACCACCGGCGGCAGCCCCGCGGGGAGGTCGACCGTCACGGCCACGTCGCGGAAGCGAGCCTGCATGCGGGCCAGTCGCAGCGAGCCCTGCAGGGCTGCCCCCAGGTCGACCGCCGCCAGCGATGGGCGCGAGGGGCGCGCGAAGTCCAGCAGCTCGCGGACGGTGCCGTCGATGCGCTGGGCCTCGCCGGCGGCCCGGGCCAGCAGCTCCTCGACCTCGCCGGGGCGACCGGCGGCCAGCCGCGAGCGCGCCAGGTCCAGGTACCCGGCCACGGCGCCGAGTGGATTTCCCACCTCGTGGGCCACCCCGGCCGCGAGGCGGCCCACCGTGGCCAGCTTCTCCGAGCGCACCAGCGACTCCCGTGCCTCGGCCAGGGCCCGGTTGGCGGCGGTGAGCTCCTCCACCTTGGCGGCCAGCCGCTCCCGCTCCACCTCCAGCGCCGCGGTGAGCCGCTCGAAGGCCACCGCCGCCCGCAGGAGCGGCGGCCCCCCGGGCTCGCCCAGGAGCGGCAGCTCGCCCGGGGCCGCGGCGGCTAACCGCTTCGCCGCGGCGAGGAGGCGCTCCACGGGTCGGGCCACCGAGCGCCATAGAGCCAGCGAGCCCGCCAGCACGGCGAAGCCGGCGCCGCCCGCCACCACCAGGGCCAGGGCGCGCGGGGAGAGCGCCCCGCGGGAGGCCAGCGGCAGGCCGACGGCCAGCGCCGCCCCCGCGAACGCCGCCGCCACCGCCGCCGCCAGCAGCACCAGCCGGACCCGCACGTCGAACCCCCGTGGGCTCATGGCCGCGCCGTGCCTCCTAGCGGAAGATGCCGAGCGCCGGGACCAGCCGCGCCAGGCCGTCGCCGAGCCACAGCCACTCCAGCGCGCCCAGGGCCAGGAACGGGCCGAACGGGACGGCGTTCCTGGGGGGAACCCAGTCTCCGCCGGACGGGCGGGCGATCGGAGACGGGGACGAGGTCGCGGCCTGGATCTGGGCGGCGGCTGAAGGCCCGGTCGGGATCTGCGTCGCGGCCGGGGGCGCGGTCGGGCTCGTGGTCTCGGTCGAGATCGGACGTCCGGGAGTCGCCTTGCCGAGCAGGATGAGCGCGATGCCCACCAGGCTCCCCTGCAGCGACGCCAGGAGCACCACCGGCAGGAGCGCCTTGACCCCGAGCCAGGCCCCGATGCCCGCGAGCAGCCACACGTCGCCGAAGCCGAGCGCCTCCTTCCTGAACACGCGCTCGCCGGCCCAGGCCACCGCGGCGAAGGCGGCGAACCCGAGCCCGGCGCCCCACAGCGAGCCCCGAAGCGTCGCCGGCCCGAGGCCGGCCGCCGCCGCGACCCAGCCGGCGGCGATGAGCGGCCAGGTGAGCGCGTGGGGGAGGAGCCAGGTGTCGAGGTCGATGAAGGCCAACGCCAGCAGCACCGCCGCGAAGGTCAGCTCCGCGGCGAACGCGCCGCCGAGCCCGTGCCGGAAGAAGGCGGCCAGAGCGGCGCCGGCGGCGAGCGCCTCCACCAGCGGGTAGCGCCAGGAGATGGGGGCGGCACAGGCGCGGCAGCGGGCGCGCAGGAGGATCCACGAGAGCACTGGGACGTTGTCGTACCAGGCGATGGGCGCGCCGCAGCGCGGGCAGCGGGAGCGGGGGCGTACCACCGAATCCCCCCGGGGGAGGCGGGCGATCACCACGTTGAGGAAGCTCCCCACGACTGCCCCGAGGCAGGCAACCCAGGCGGCGGCGAGGGGGCGGGGGACGGTGTCGAGGATCTCGTGCACGCTCCAGGCCCGGCGGCATGATGCGGGCGCGCAGGCCGGGCTGTCAAAGTCGCGACGGTCCTGTTTGCCTTCCGCAGGTAGTATTGGCCGGTTGGCACTCCATGGTGGCGACGCGCCACCTGGGGCGTCCCACGACCACGGGACAGGCAGGGCGCACTGACGGAAATCGTCACCTGTATAGAACCCCACTGCCCCGCGGCGTCAACGTCACTCGCTCCGGATCCTCGTCTTCCCAGTGGGTTGGCGAACCGCCCGGTTGGCATCGTCCGTGCTCATGCTTTCGGCTGATCGGCCGGCCCGGTCGTCCCATGTGGGCCCGGTAACACAGCGTCGGCGGAGGCCGCACTCCCGGCCGACAGGAGACAAGACAAATGAAGAAGGTCGCCAAGGGCTTCACCCTCATCGAGCTCATGATCGTGGTCGCAATCATCGGCATCCTCGCCGCCATCGCCATCCCCAACTTCATCAAGTACCAGCTGCGCTCCAAATTCAGCGAGGCCTCCTCGAACCTCGAGGGCCTGCGCAAGGCGGAGGAGTCGCTGCGCCAGTCGGAGCGCAACGTCATCCCCGTTGTCGGTGGCGCTCCGGACCCGGCCTATCGCCAGGGCCAGTACTGGAACCTCACCGGCGCCGCAATGCCGGTTGGCGCCGTTCCCAGCACCCAGAAGCTCGCCTGGACCGCGGCCGACATGTTCCTGGCCAGCGCCATCGACTGGACCGTCGACGGCCGGACTTACTTCCAGTAC
>DASRTO010000424.1:0-1569 GCA_035655915.1 Anaeromyxobacteraceae bacterium | reverse complement strand
CCTCCAGCACCCGGACCGCCTCGGCGGTCACCTCCGGTCCGATGCCGTCGCCGGGGAGCGTGACGATGCGGGCCTTCACGGCTGCCCCCCGGGCGCGGCGCCCTCGCGGCCGGCCAGGGTCAGCCCGTACTCGATGGCGTCGGCCAGCGCCCGCCAGCTCGCCTCGATGATGTTGGTGCTGGCGCCCACGGTGCTCCAGCGCTGCGTCTCCCGCTGCGTGTCGATGAGGACCCGGGTGACGGCGGCGGTGCCGTTCTGGCCGTCCAGGATGCGCACCTTGTAGTCGACGAGCTGCAGCTGGGCGATCTGCGGGTAGTGGCCGGAAAGGGCCTTGCGCAGCGCGGCGTCGAGGGCGTTCACCGGCCCGTCCCCCTCGGCGGCGGTGTGCAGCACCTCGCCGTCCACCCGCACCTTCACCATGGCCTCGGCGAAGATGCCGCGCCCGGCGCGGTGCTCCACGTTGACGAGGAAGTCCACCAGCTCGAAGGGCGGCTTGTATCCCGGCTCCTGCCGCTTCATCATCAGCGCCACCGAGGCCTCGGCCGCCTCGAAGGAGAACCCCTTGGCCTCCAGGGCCTTGATCTCCTCGAGGACGCTGGCCACTTCCGGCCCGCCGCCGGCCTGCAGGCCGAACTCCTCCGCCTTTGAGAGCAGGTTGCCGCGGCCGGAGAGCTCGCTCACCACCACCCGCATCTGGTTGCCCACCAGCTCGGGGACGATGTGCTGGTAGCTGGCGGCGGAGCGCCGCATGGCGGCCACGTGGATGCCCCCCTTGTGGGCGAAGGCCGACTTGCCCACGTAGGCGAGGTGCTCGTCTGGGGAGAGGTTCGCCACCTCGGCCACGAAGTGGCTCACCTCGTACAGGGTGCGCAGGTGCCCCTCTGGCAGGCAGGGCTTCTGCATCTTCAGCTCCAGGGTGGGGATGATGGAGCAGAGGTTGGCGTTGCCGCAGCGCTCCCCGTAGCCGTTGACGGTGCCCTGCACCTGGATGGCCCCTTCGGCCGCCGCCGCCAGGGAGTTGGCCACCGCCGTCTCCGAGTCGTTGTGGGCGTGGATGCCCAGCGGGTGGTCGAGCTTCCCGCGCACCGCCCGGACGATCTCCGCGATCTGCCAGGGCAGGGAGCCGCCGTTGGTGTCGCACAGCACCAGCGTCTCGGCGCCGCCCCGCTTGGCGGCCTCCAGGGTGGCCAGGGCGTAGGCCGGATCGGCCCGGTAGCCGTCGAAGAAGTGCTCGGCGTCGTAGATCACCCGCCGCCCCTTCTTCCGCAGGAAGGCCAGGCTCTTCTCGATGATGCGCAGGTTGTCCTCGAGGGTGGTGCGCAGCACGTCGGTGACGTGCAGGGTCCAGGTCTTCCCCACCACCGTACACACCGGCGCTCCCGAGTCGATGAGGGCCTTGATGTTCTGGTCGTCCTCCGGGCCGCCGCCGACGCGGCAGGTGGACCCGAAGGCGGCGATGAGCGAGCGGCGCCAGGTCGTCTGGCGGGCCCGCTCGAAGAACTCGGCGTCCTTGGGGTTGGAGCCGGGCCAGCCGCCCTCGATGAAGCTCACCCCCAGCTCGTCGAGCCG
>DASRTO010000423.1:0-4371 GCA_035655915.1 Anaeromyxobacteraceae bacterium | reverse complement strand
CTCGGCCGAGCCCGGCCTCGAGACCGCGACCGTGGCCGAGGCGGTGGCCGGAGCGGAGGCGCCGGTCCTGCCGGCCATCCACTCCGGCTCCTGGATCGAGTCCTCCTTCCGCATCTGGATCGGCCACCGCGAGGACCGGCTGGCCTGGATGGCGCTGGGGCGGGCGCGCGAGGCGCTGGCGGAGAAGGAGCGGGCCGGCGCCCTGCCCCCCGAAGCGCTGGAGCGGGCCAGGTCCCACCTGCACGTGGCCGAGGGGTCGGACTGGTTCTGGTGGTATGGCGAGGACTTCTCCACCGAGCTGGCCGCCGAGTTCGACGCCCTCTTCCGCGGCCACGTCGTGAAGGCCTGCCAGCTCCTCAAGGTGGTCCCCCCCTTCGAGGCGCTGCAGCCCATCAAGCGCGCCGGCGCCGCGCTGGGCCTCGAGCCGAAGCCCCTGCGCGAGCCGACCCAGCTCATCCACCCGGTGGTGGACGGGGGCGACCCCACCTTCTTCGAGTGGCAGGGAGCCGGGCGCTACCGGCCCGGCCAACACCGCGGCACCATGTTCGGCGGCGCCCAGGCCTTCGGCGAGCTCCACTGGGGGTTCGACCTGGAGTCCCTGTACCTGCGCCTCGATCCCGCCGAGTCGGCGCCGCGGGCCGCTGAGGTCGCCGACCGGGTCCGCCTGGTGCTGCTGTCCGGTCACCGCGAGCACCGCGTCGACTTCGCGCTGAAGGTCGACGGCCGGTTCCACCCCGGCCGCGCCGAGGGGGGCGAGATCGGGCACGCCGCTTGCCAGCACCTGTGGGAGGCGGGCCTCCCCTTCGCCGACCTGGGCCTACGCGAAGGGGACGAGGCGGCCCTGGCGGTGGTGCTGCTGCGCGGCGAGGTGGAGGTGGAGCGGCTGCCGCGCTCCGGTTTCCTGGCCTTCACCGTCCCCGGGCCGGATTTCGAGCGGATCCACTGGCGCGTGTGAACGCGGGTGTCGTGGGCTTCAGGCCCCGGGCTTCAGTGAAGTCCGAAGCCCAAGATTCCGTGCGCTCCATGCGCTATGGTGCGGCCCCGTGAAGAACCGGGCCCTGGGCATCCTCTTCGTCATCGTCTTCGTGGACCTGCTCGGTTTCGGGATGGTCATCCCGGTGATGGCCCTCTACGCCGAGCGGCTGGGGGCCTCCGAGGCCTGGACCGGGCTGCTCTCGGCAGGCTACTCGGCCATGCAGTTCCTCTTCGCACCGGTGTGGGGGCGGCTCTCGGACCGGGTGGGGCGGCGGCCGGTGCTGCTCGTCTCCATCGCCATGACCGCGCTGGCGTTCCTGGCCTACGCACTGGCGTGGAGCTTCCCGGTGCTGCTGGCCTCCCGCCTCTTCGCCGGGGCGGCCACCGCCAACATCGCCATCGCCCAGGCCTACGTCGCCGACGTGACCGCGCCCCAGGACCGCGCCCGCGGCATGGGCGTCCTGGGCGCCGCCTTCGGCATGGGCTTCGTTCTGGGGCCGGCCCTGGGAGGGCTGCTCTCCACGGTCTCCATCTCCACCCCGGGCTTCGCCGCCGCCGGCCTCGCCGCCGCCAACGGCGTGGCCGCCTTCCTGGTGCTCCCAGAGCCGGCGCGGCGCAGCGACGCGGGCGGGAAGACCGGCGCGGCTCGCCTCTCCGCGCTCACCGACGAGCTGTCGCGCCCGGGCGTGCGCCGGCTCCTCGCCATCTACCTCGTGACCTCCCTGGCCTTCAGCGCCATGGAGAGCACCTTCGCCTTCCTGGCCAACAAGCGCTACGGCCTCGACTTCGCGCACGTCTCCTGGGTCTTCGCCTACATCGGGATCATCGTGGCGGTGGTGCAAGGGGGCCTGGTGGGTCCGCTCTCGCGCCGCCTGGGCGAGCCTCGCCTCCTCTGGCTGGGGCTGGGGCTGCAGGCGGCCGCCCTGCTCCTGCTCCCGAGCGCCATGGGGGTGGGTGGGCTGCTCCTCGCCTCGGCGCCCCTGGCGGTGGGCAGCGGGCTCGCCTCGCCGGCCATGAGCGCGCTCCTGTCGCGGCAGGCCAGGGCCGAGGATCAGGGCGGGACGCTGGGGCTGGGGCAGTCGGCGGCGGCGGTGGGGCGCATCCTCGGGCCCGAGGCCGGCACCTTCACTTTCGCCAACGTCTCCATGGCCTTCCCCTACCTCTCCGGCGCCGCGCTCATGCTGGGGGCGGCGCTGGTGGCGGCCACCCTGCGGCAGCGGCCGGAGGCTTGAACTGTCGCCCGCGAACGGATAGGCCCTCTCCATGCCCGAACTGCGCCGGGACCCCATCGTCGGACGCTGGGTCATCATCGCCACCGAGCGGGCGCGGCGCCCCAACCACTTCCAGCGCCGGGAGGAGCCGCACCAGGGAGGCCTGTGCCCCTTCTGCCCCGGCCACGAGGACAAGACGCCGCACGAGGTCTACGTGGCCGGCCGGTCCAGCGCCGCCCCGCCGAACTCCTCGGGGTGGCGGGTGCGGGTGGTGCCCAACCGCTTCCCGGCGCTGATGATCGAGGGGGACCTCGACCGCCAGGGCGAGGGGATCTACGACCGCATGAACGGGGTGGGGGCCCACGAGGTGATCATCGAGAGCCCCCACCATGGCCGCGACCTGGCCGAGCTGTCGGACGCCGAGGTGGCCGAGGTCCTGTACGCCTACAAGGCCCGCGTCCTCGACCTGCGCAACGACCAGCGGTTCCGCTACGTGCTGCTCTTCAAGAACCACGGGCAGGCCGCCGGGGCCACCCTCGACCACCCCCACAGCCAGCTCATCGCCCTGCCGGTCACGCCGCGCCAGGTGGTGGTGGAGTTGGAGGGCGCCCGGCGCCACCACGACCACCGCGAGCGATGCATCTACTGCGACATCGTGGGGCAGGAGCGCAAGGACCGCTCCCGCCTCGTCTACGAGAACGAGGAGTTCGTGGTGCTCGCCCCCTGGGCGCCGCGCGGCCCCTTCGAGACCTGGATCATGCCCAAGCGGCACGAGTCCAACTTCGAGGCCGAGCCGCGCGAGCGGCTGGCGCTGGCCGCCGCAGCGCTGCGCTCGACGCTGCGCCGCCTGGGGGCGACCCTGGGCCAGCCGGCCTACAACTTCATGGTGCACACCAACCCACTGCGCGACCCGGTCAGCGCCTCCTACCACTGGCACCTGGAGGTGATGCCGGCCCTGACCCAGGTGGCCGGCTTCGAGTGGGGCTCGGGCTTCTACATCAACCCCGTCCCGCCCGAGGAGGCGGCCGAGTTCCTGCGCAAGGTGGCCTCCTGACCTCCAGCGGCTGGTGAGCCGGAGAGGGGGAGGCCCGTCGCCGCGCCGGGGTGCCCCATCGCCGCGGATCAGGCGGCCCGCTTGCGGTAGGGCGCCGGGGTGAGCGCGTAGTAGGCGCGATCCGGCATGCGCCTCGCCCGGTAGGGGCGCTCCAGGTAGAGCCAGAACTCGTGGTCGCTCACCTTCTCCACCGCCTCCGGGTGCCGGGCGATGAGGAACCAGAGCCCGGTCTCGGTGACGATGGGCGAGCCGTCGCGCGTGGAGTAGGTGATGCCCCAAGGGGCCCAGGGATTCGTGTCCCACATGGCGGCGAGTCGAGTACCACGGGCCCGGAGCCGCGGCAACCCTTTCGCGGCCGGCGACGGCGGGGCTACGGCGCGAAGCGGACGTTCACGTAGACGCGCGACGGCGAGACCACGGCCTGCACGCCGGTCTCGCTTCCCAGCCACAGCACCGCCCGGCCCACCGGCTCGTCCTTGAGCATGGTCTCGCGGCAGACGAGGAGGTCCTGGCTGGTCGCCAGGCGGTCGGAGGTGGGCTCGATGCCCACCGTGCCGGGGTCGCAATCGGTCAGGGCCCGCGCCAGCCGAAGCGGGCTCTCGGACGGCTGCCACGGGAAGAGCGCCGCCGCCGTCTCGACGCGCGCCATGCGGGCGTCCACGGCCAGGTCGAGGCGCGGGGCGGCCGGAACCGACCCCGACTCCATCATCACCAGCATGGCCGAGAGCACTGCGAGCATCGCGAGGACCGGTCCAATTATCCGAGTTCACCAGCGGACGCAAGCTAGTTGTCGCACGAAAACGCGGTCCGGCTGGAGTCCCAGCGCCGCGTGACGGTGGGCTCGACCCTGGGTCGCGCCGGTGTGGCCCGCGGCCCTCGAGGCGCAGCCCCCCGTCACGTAGCGCCGGGGGGCCGGCCCGCTCTCCCCCTTCGCGCCTTCCAGCCCGCAACAACTGAGCTTTTCCGTGATCCGCCGGCGGCGGCGCCGGATCCACGCGTGCGGCCGCGGCCGCGATGGCCACGGCCGTACGCGTGGGTGCCGCTCTGCCCCACGGCTCCTTTGGGCTCGTTCCCCGCCTGGGCTCGACGGGGGTCGTCGCGGCCATCAGCGGCCGGGGGTCCCGGCGGCGA
>DASRTO010000422.1:0-3358 GCA_035655915.1 Anaeromyxobacteraceae bacterium | reverse complement strand
TCCTCGCCTCCGCCGCGCTCGGCCTCGGAGTCGAGCTTGTCGAGCAGCGCTCGGCGCGGATCGGGATCGATGGGCTTGGTCATTTAGCCTCGCGTCGGTCGCGGAGACGAGCTCGGGCGCCGCAAGAAGGGCGCCGAGGATAGCCAGCAGCGCGACAGCGTGGCAAGCGTCTCGAGCACCCCTTTGCCGCATGGCGTCATGCTCTGCCGGCGCGGGGCGGGCCGGCCTGATCGCGGCGACCGCTTTCCGCGAGCCTCACGGTCGCGGCCCCGGGCTCGCCTTCGGCCGCTGGTCTTCCGCATCGCCCCCGTGCCTCGCCCGGCGGCGCGTGTCCTCGCCGCCACCAGGTGTCCGTGGCGGCGTCGCGACCGGGGGCGCCTCGGCGCGGCGCCGCTCCCGCCGTCTCCTCGGGCGGCTGCGGGAGGCGCCGGCGGGCGAGGCCCGGGCGCCTCACGCCGGGGCCCGCTCTCGCCGGAGGCCGCCTGCCGCAGCGAGCCTCGATTCACCCGTGTACGCGCGACCGGCTGCCGGCGGTCGCGGCGAGCAACCGGCGAGGAGCGCCGACGCGCCGGGCGATGCGCGAGATGCGCGACCGCCGTTTGCGAGCCGCCGGGTGCATCCCCTCGCGCGGCGCGGGCCCGAAGCTCGCGAGCGAGATGGGATGAGAAGGCCGCTCTCCTTGGGGCGACTAGATCGCCTCTGTCGCGCACTCGAAGGGTGCAAAGGAGAGCGGCCATGGAGAAGCGTAACACCGTGTTCATTGGTTGTGACCTGGGCGACCGGTTCAGCGAGGTCTGCGTGTTGGACGGGGCTGGTGCGGTCGTCGACCAGAGCCGGGTCTGCACGACGCAGCGCGGTCTGCGGAGCTACATGGCAAGGTTCGATCGGGCGTGTGTGGTCGTCGAGGCCGGTGTGCATTCGAGATGGGTGGCAGACCTGGTGGAGGGGCTGGGTCATCGGGTGGTCGTCGCCAACCCACGCCAGGTCAGGCTCATCTGGCAACGCCGCACCAAGACGGACCGCTCGGATGCGCTTCTTCTGGCGCGCCTGGGACGGGCGGACCTCCAGCTGCTCGCACCGGTGCAACACCGGAGCCGCGGGAAACAAGTCGACCTCACGGCCCTGCGCTCACGCGACATCCTGATCGGCGCTCGCACCAAGCTCGTGAATCACGTTCGCGGCACTCTCAAGCCCTTCGGGCTGCGTGTCGAGGATTGTCGCACCGAGGCGTTCCCGGATCGTGCCGAGGGGACGATTCCCCCGGAGCTCCTTGCAGCCCTTGCCCCGGTGCTTGCTGCCATCCGGACCATCAACGAGCAGATCGCCCAGCACGACCGCCAGATCGAGCAGACGGCGGCCACCGTCTACGGCGAGACGACGCGGAGGCTCACGCAAGTAGATGGGATCGGCACCATCACCGCGCTGGCCTTCCAGCTCACGCTCGACGACCCGAAGCGTTTCCGCAAGAGCCGATTCGTTGGCGGCTTCCTGGGCCTTGTGCCGGCCAAAGACCAGTCGGGCGACCTAGACCCGCAGCGCCACATCACCAAGACCGGCGACGCCTTCGTTCGCAGACTGCTCGTACAGTGCGCGCAGTACCTGCTCGGGCCGTTCGGCTCGGACAGCGATCTGCGCCGATGGGGACTTCGTCTTGCCGAACGCGGCGGCAAGAACGCGAAGAAGCGTGCGGTGATCGCCGTCGCTCGAAAACTCGCCGTGCTGCTCCATCGCCTGTGGCTCAGTGGTGAACGCTACCAGCCCATCGGCTACGCCTCGCGAGCTCTGACCCGCCTCGAGGCCAACCCTTAGAGAGGAGGAGATTCCAGGAACTCGTCGAGTTCCCGCCCTGCCCCGTCTCGGCGACTGCGAGCTGTTCTCTGAGTCGATCGACTCCGAACTCGTGAGCGAGATTGCAGCGTCTGGTCGGGAAGGACCCCAGCATGCACCGGGGGCCTCAAGGCCCCTCACACGAGTGCGAATGGAAGCATGGCAGTACGGCGGGAGACCCTCGGTCGAGGACCACCCAACTTGACTACGAGCGGCCTTCTCATGGAAGCACAGCGGCCGGAGGCGAGACCGGGCCGCCTGGCACCGAGGCTCCCGTGACACGCGGCGGAGGATGAGGCTCAGGCGCGCATGACGGGCGGGATCCAGGCAACCGGCCGGCGCTGGAGAGCGGACGCCCGCCACGGCGCCCTTGACACCGCGCCGCCCGGTCCGGTACGAGGGGCCCACATAGCAGCACCCGCTCCAGGGACAGGGAAGCCGGTCGAAGTCCGGCGCGGTCCCGCCACTGTGGCCGGGTCGAAGTCGCCCGCAGGGCTGTCGTCACTCCCGCTCGAAGGACGGGCGGGGGGAAGGCGGCGGGCGGCGGCGGCGAGGGTCCCTCGCCGCCACCCGGAAGCCAGGAGACCTCCCCCGGAGCAGGGCCGCTAAGAGGTGGCGGCCCATCACACGTTCTCGCGTCCGAAGGAGACGCGCGGAAGTGACCACTGCGCCGCTCCGAAGGGCCCTCGGGGCCCTCGCCCTCTCGCTCGCCCGGCTCGCCCGGGCCGAGGGAGAGGAGGACGCCCCGGTCCACCTCCCGGAGGTGGTGGTGCCGTTGCCACGCCTCGAGGCGGCCGGCGACGCCACGGCCTCGGCCACCGTGGTGGAGGCGGACCGCTTCGAGGGAGAGGCCAAGGGGGTGGCGGAGCTGGTGGCCACGGCCCCGGGCGTGGCGGTCCGCGAGTACGGCGGCCTGGGCCAGCTCGCCACCGTCTCCATCCGCGGCTCCAGCGCCGACGCCGTCACGGTGATGCTCGACGGGCTCACGCTCAACACCGCCTTCGGCGGCGGGGTCGACCTCTCCACCATCCCCCGGCACTGGATCGACCGCATCGAGGTGGTGCGTGGGGCCGAGGGGGCCCGCTACGGCGCCGGGGCCATGGGCGGGGTGGTGAACGTGGTCACCCGCCGCGCCGCCGCCGGCGCCTGGTCGGCGCAGGCGGCCTATGGCTCCTTCACGACCTTCACGCTCGCCGGGGACGCCGCCGCCGGAGCCGGGGACTGGTCTGGCCTGGCGGCGGCCTCGTTCGACTCCACCGAGGGCGATTTCCCCTTCCTCTTCGACGAGCTGCCCAGCGCGGCGGGCAACCCGCTCACGCCCGCGGTCCGGGATAACAACGCCGGCCGCCTCGCAGGGCTCCTCGTCAAGGGAGACTGGCGCGGCTGGGGAGGCCGCTTCGACGCCCTGGCCCAGGTCTCGGCGGCGCGGCGCCGGCTTCCCGGGTCGATCTCCGGGCCAGGCTGGCCGAGGCATCTCACCCCGGACGACTCCCAGGATGACACCCGGGTGGCGGCGCGCCTCCGGCACGCG
>DASRTO010000421.1:0-5321 GCA_035655915.1 Anaeromyxobacteraceae bacterium | reverse complement strand
GTGGTCTTCACGAACGAGGGGAGGCCGATCGACTGGCACAGGTCGCGCAGCGCCCGGGCGATCCGCACCACGTGGGCGAAGGGCGCGCCCTTGGGGTCGAGGTCGATGATGGCCCAGTCGGGTCGGGCCAGGTCCGGCAGCCGGCTCGACCAGACGTGGATGGGGATGGTGCCCAGGTTCACCACGTGCAGGAGCGACTCCACGTCGTCCACCAGGAAGTGGTCGATGTCCCGGCTCGTCTCCTCGCTCCACACCCGGGCCGTCCGGATCCAGGCCGGCGTCCACTCCGGGGCGTCCTTCTGGAAGAAGGACTTCCCGGCGATGCCGTCGGGGAAGCGGGTCAGCACCAGCGGCCGGTCGCGCAGGTAGGGCAGGAGCCAGGGGGCGATGGTCCGGTAGTACTCGAGCAGGTTGCCCTTGGTGTAGCCCTCTGCCGGCCAGAAGACCTTGTCGAGGTTGGTGAGCGCCGCCTTGCGCTCCGGCCCCGGGTCCGGCGCCACCGGCGGCGGCTCGTCGCTCGCCCCCGGCCGGGAGCACTCCTCGGGGCGCTTGTCCTCGCGGAGCCGCTCGAAGACCGGGTGGCGCAGGAGCCCCTCCTCCGTCCACTCGAGGTAGCGCACCTCCGCCACCAGCTCGGGCTCGACCCAGGCGTTCTCGCGGCCGGGCGGCACGGCCCCGCGGAACGGGGGCGCCCGGCGGCGCCTGGGCTCCAGCCGGGCCCGGATGGCGTCGAGCTGCCCGGCCGAGAAGCCGCTGCCCACGCTGCCGGCGTAGACGAACCCGGTCCCGTCGTGGAAGGCGAGGTGCAGGGCGCCGAACCCGGCCCGCGAGCCCGCGGGCTTGGTGAAGCCCACCACCGCGAAGTCGTCGGCGCGCTGGACCCGCACCTTGAGCCACGCCGCCGAGCGGCCGGCCCGGTAGGGAGCGTCGGCCTTCTTGGCCACCACGCCTTCCAGGCCGCGGTCGCGCGCCTCGCGGAAGAGGTCCTCGCCGCGCGCCTCGACGTGATCGGCGTAGCGGAGCGGCCCAGCCCGGGGGAGCAGGGACTTCAGGATTGCCTTGCGCTCCCGGAGCGGCAGCGGCCGGAGGTCGTGCTGGCCCAGCGCCAGCAGGTCGAAGGCGAACAGGGTCGCCGGCCGCTCCAGCGCCGCCCGCTCCACCTCGGCCTGTCGCGAGAGCATGGCCCGCTTCTGCAGCCCCTGGAAGCTGGGCTTCCCCGAGGGGTCGAGGACCACCACCTCGCCGTCGAGGAGGGCCCGCTGGCACGGCAGTGCCCTGAGCGCCTTCACCACCTCGGGGTAGAGGGCAGTGGCGTCGGCCCCGCTCCGGTAGCGCAGCGCCGCCGCCGATCCGTCGCGGGAGGCGAGCAGCCGGAAGCCGTCGTACTTGAGCTCGAAGAGCCAGCCCTCGCCCGAGAAGGGCTCTTGGCGCGACTCCGCCAGCATGAGGCCGGCGCCGCGCAGGTCGACGGGGCTCCGCGGTGCCCCCAGGCGCGCCGCTTCGGCCTCCAGATCGGCGGCCGGGCTCCGGCCCTCCTTCAGATCCTCCAGCGACCGGCCGGAGAGCACCGATTCCTCGCCCGGCGGCCGGCGGCCGCCCGGATCGGCGAAGGCGTCCCGGTGCTTCATGAGCAGCCAGGACTTGGGATCCTGCCTGGTCTTCACCAGCGTCCACTCGCCGCGGAGCTTGTAGCCCTGGAGCTCGAAGAGGAGCTTTCCCTTCGCCAGCCCCTGGTCCGGGTCCGAGAGGAAGCGCACCCGTCCCTGGTCCCAGACGATGACCGCCCCGGCGCCGTAGTTTCCCTCGGGGATGACTCCCTCGAAGTCGGCGTACTCGATCGGGTGATCCTCGACGTGGACGGCCAGGCGCTTCTCGCCGGGATCGGCCGAGGGGCCTTTGGGCACGGCCCAGGAAAGCAGCACCCCGCCGTGCTCCAGGCGGAAGTCGTAGTGGAGCCTCCGCGCCGCGTGCTTCTGCACCACGAAGCGGCCGGTCTCCCCGGGCGAGGGCGCCGCCGCTGCCGGAGCGACCCCGAAGGGTTCCGGGGTCGTCGAGGCCCGCCGCTTCGAGCGATATCGCTCCAGCGGGTCGGTTTGGTGGCTCCTCCCCACCGCCTTCCTATAATCCACGCATGCCGGCCCGCCCCATCGCCTCGGGGACCATCTCCTTCGGGCTCGTCTCCATCCCGGTGAAGCTCTACCCGGCGACGCAGCCCTCGGCGGGCGTGTCCTTCAACCTGCTCCACGCCAAGGATGGCTCGCGCCTCAAGCAGCAGTACGTCTGCGCCCAGGAGGGCGTGAAGGTGGAGCGCGAGGAGATGGTGAAGGGCTACGAGTTCCAGAAGGATCGCTACGTCACCTTCACCGCCGAGGAGCTCAAGGCCCTGGAGGAGGTGGCGAGCCAGACCATCGAGATCGCCGAGTTCGTGCCGGCGGCGACGGTGGACCCCATCTACTTCGACAAGCCCTACTTCGTCGGCCCGGACAAGGGGGGCGCCAAGGCCTACCGCCTGCTCGCCGAGGCCCTCACCCGATCCGGCCGGGCCGCCCTGGGGCGGTACGCGGCGCGGGGCAAGCAGTACCTGGTCCTCATCCGCCCGGCCGAGGGGCGGCTCCTGATGCAGCAGCTCCTCTACCCCGACGAGGTGCGCTCCTTCGCCGACGTCCCGGTCGACGAGGCCGAGCTGAAGGATCCCGAGGTGCAGCTGGCGCTGCAGCTGGTGGAGCAGACCGCCTCCGAGGAGTTCCACCCCGAGAAGTACCAGGACGGGGTGCGGAAGCGCGTCCTCGAGGCCATCGACAAGAAGATCGCCGGCCAGGAGATCGCTCTCTCGCCGGCCGAGGAGCCGAAGGCCCAGGTCATCGACCTCATGGAGGCCCTGAAGGCGAGCCTCGCCGCGGCGCCGCCGAAGGCTGGCCCGGCGCCGGCGGCCCGCGAGCCCGAGGCCGAGGCGACCGCCGCCGAGCGCAAGCCGCCCAAGCGGGCGCGGCGCGAGGCTCCGGCCGCCGAAGCCAAGGGCAAGGGCGGTCGGTAGCGCGACGGCTCCGGGCTGGCTCCGCGCACCCGCATCGGCCCGCACGGCCGGATGCGCCGGGACGAGGACGCCCGGCGCCGCCGTCACGGGCGTCGCGCCTTCCTGCGGCGCTCGGCCCTGAGCCGTGCCCTGGCCTCGTTGGCGGCGAGGTGCGCCCTGACGATCTTCCTCACCAGGGCGGCCGGCGGCGGCCGGTCCGGCGGGAAGCGGATGGTGCCCTTGGAGGTGTCGTAGCCCTCGACGTCCTTCCGGTACGCGGCCAGCGTCGTCCCGTAGAGGGCGCAGTGGTTCGCGGCCGCGCCGTAGCCCAGGAGCAGCCCCTGGTGGCGGAACATGGGCAGGCCGTAGCTGATCGCCTCGGTGGCCTCGGGCGCGGCCGCCTGGATGGCTCGGCGCACCGCCTGGAGCGTGGAGCGGGCCGGGTCCGGGACCCGGGCGAGGTAATCGCCGACCGTCCTCGCCGGTGCACCCTTCCGGCCCGGTGCGCCGCTGGCGCGGCGGCCGCCCCCCCTGCCACCACTCGCGGCGGGACGTGACCGCTTCCGGGTCCGGGATCTCGCGGGCATGGGCGTCCTCCATCTGGCGGTACTGCGGGCCGGGCCGGGGTGGGATCTGGATATCCGACTGGACGCTGGGGCGCAGGACAACTCATCGGCACCCGACGGCGAGCCAGCTCGGGCTCCACCGGACCGCCGGTCAGATCACCCGGTCGTTTCCGCCGTCCACCGGGATCTGGGCACCGGTGGTCCGCGCGAAGAGCGTGCCGCACAGCTCGGCTGCCAGCTCGGCCACGTCGGCGGCGTGCACCTCGGTTCGGAGCACGTTCTTGGTCTTGTACTGTTCCACGGTCATGCCGTAGGCGCGGGCCCGGGCCTCGAGCACCTCCGGCGTCCAGACGCCGGTGTCGAACACGGCGTCGGGGTGGAGCACGTTCACGCGGATGCCGTCCCCGCCCCATTCCAGCGCCGCCACCCGGGCCAGCTGCGTCAGCGCGGCCTTGGAGGCCGAGTAGGCGGCGGCACCGGGCCCCGGCGCGGGGACGTTCTTCGAGCCGATGACCGCCACCCGCCCGCCCCGCGGCGCGAGCCGCAACAGCGGGTGGGCCTCCCGCAGCAGCGACTGGTTGGCGTCGAGGTTCACGGAGAGGACGCGCCGCCACTCCTCGCCAGCCAGCTCGGCGATGCGGCGACCGCCGGGGAAGACCCCGGCGTTCAGGACCAGCATGTCGAGCCCGCCGAAGGCCCGGGCGGTCGCCTCCAGGGCGCCGCGCAGCGCCGCCGGCTCGGTCACGTCGCAGGTGAGGCCGAGGAAGTCGGGCCGCTGGTGGAGCGCGGAAATTCCAGGATTCACGTCCAGGCCCGCCACCGCCGCCCCGCGGGAGAGGAACGACTCGACGCAGGCCCTGCCGATGCCGGAGGCGGCGCCGGTGACCAGCGCCACCTCGCCTGCGAAGGGGGCGGGCTGGCCGGCCGCCTTGAGCTTCGCCTGCTCCAGGTCCCAGTACTCGACGTCGAAGAGGTCCTTGGCCGGGAGCGCCCGCCAGCCGCCCAGCAGCCCGGCCCGCTCCACGATGTCCATGGTGTGGGCGTAGATGTCGAAGACGACGGCCGCGTCCCGGGCCCCCCGGCCGGCGGCGCACAGGCCCAGCTCGCGATCCAGGATCACTCGCGGCGCAGGGTCGAGCATGGCCTTCGACTCGCGAGCCCCCTTGGTGTGCTCCTCGAAGTAGCGGCGGTAGGCCGCGGCGTAGCCCGGCACGTCCCGTCCCAGCATGGGGAGGCGCTTGGTGCGGATGACGTGGTCGGGCGTGGCCAGCCCCTGCTGCGAGACCTCGGCGAGGTCCGGCCGCCGGGCGAAGGCGAGGCTGCGGGCGTCGTCGTGCACCGAGAGCACCAGCGGAAAGCCGGCGGCCCGGGAGATGGCCGCCCTGAGCTCGGCGATCTCGCGCCGGCGCTCGGCCGGTGGCGGTGGCGGAGGGGGCGCCGGCAGCGACCAGGCCCTCCGGGCGGCCAGGTGCTCCTCGGCCTTGGTCACCAGGTCGATCATCCGCTGGTACGACTCGCGGGCGGTCGAGCCGAACGAGAAGATGCCGTGGTGCATGAGGACCATGCCCACGGTGCGCGGCCCGGCCTCCCTGGGGAAGCGCTCGGCGCAGGCCCGGGCCAGGTCGAATCCCGGCATGACGTAGGGGACGACCACCACCTCGTCGCCCCAGATCTCCCGCGCCCGGGCCTCGCCCCCGGGGGCGTTGCAGACGGTGATCACCGCGTCGGCGTGGGTGTGGTCG
>DASRTO010000420.1:0-1896 GCA_035655915.1 Anaeromyxobacteraceae bacterium | reverse complement strand
TGGGGGGGTGGCGCATCCCGCCGGGCACCTCCAACTCCCCGCTCTCGCGCATGGGTCGGCATCCCGCCCCGAGACTAGGTTGCCTTCACAGCTCCTCGGAGATATACTTTACCCACAGATTTCGCAGATCACGCAGAGTTTCCGAAAAGACCCTGGGGAATAATCTGTACTACAAGTCCGTAAGATCTTCGCTTTCTGAGAAGGTTCTACGCAGCATGTTTGAGCTCCAGCATCGGGGTTTGGCGACAGGTGAGGGCCGTGGCCATAAGGGTGTGGCCGAAGGTGGTCACGCGGTAGAGCCTCGTGTGGGGGACCTTGTGGATCAGCCGGTGCGCGCGGAGGAGGCGCAGGAGCCGCGTGGTGCGGGCAGCCAGGTGGGCAGAGGTCTCCGGGCTCGGCGCCGCCTCGGGGAACAGCCGCTGCCGGATGTCGGCATTCCGGAAGCCGTGGGCCAGGGTGGGCCCGGCCAGGACTGCGCGGAACACGGCGCTGTCCGCCGGGGCGATGGGGTGCAGCGGGCGGAACCGGGCGGTCGCCTGGCGGATCGGCCGGGCCACGGGATCCAACACCTGGGCCGCGGGTGCGGCATCGCCCACCACTGCCAGGGCGTTCAGGTAGCGGGCGTTCGCCGCCCGCGAGAGTTGGGTCCGGCGCCAGAGGTCGGCGATCCCCTTGCGGAGGGGGAGCCAGGCCAGGACGCGGCGCCCGTGCCGGGTCACCCGCCGGTAGACGCGGAAGCGCCGGGGATTGTTGATGGTCGTCTCGACCCGGAGGACTTGGCCCCCCTTGTCGTACATCTTCAGGGAGTTCTCCTCCACCCAGTGCCGGATGCGCAGGCCCTCCACCCGGCGGACCAGAGTGCTGCTCACGGCGCCCTGGAAGCGGGGGACGAGCTTGCGGCCGAGGAACCGCAGGATGTCCTCCGCCGTGAGGCATTGGATCGCATGCCGGACCAGGGCCGGGTAGACGGCCGCCAGACTGGCGGCGTCCCGGAACATGAGGTCGGTGGCGTACTCGGCCTGGCGGAGCGTCCAGTAGTAGCGCTGGTCGGCGAGGACCTGCCCGCGGCGGAGGAGCGGGTGGCAGCGCCGGGCGTAGCGGTCCAGGACGGCTGCCCAGCGCTTCTTCAGGAGCCGGTCCATGAGCCGCTGGGCGCGGGCCGGGTCGGCGAGGCGGAGGAAGCAGTTCTCCCAGCGCTCGTAGGCGATCCCGGCCTTGTCCAGCTGGCGGGCGAGCCACTCGCGCCCGTTCAGGCAGAGTTGGAGGTCGAAGGGGAGCCAGGTCTGGAGGCGCACGTGGAGGAGGCCGAACTCCCGGTCGAGGAAGTAGAAGTACACGAAGAGGCACTTGCGGGGGGCCTTGACCAGCTGGAGTTCGCGGGCCTGCCGGTCCCGGTGGAGCGCGTAACTCTTGCAGGGTTCCACGCAGGTGAGGACGCAGATCAGGCCCTCCCGGACATGGTCCCGGTGGGCGATGCGCCGGGCGATCTCCTCCTTGGAGGCGGTGCTGCAGGGCACGTACTGGCACGGGCGGCCCGCCTCCCGGGCCACCACTTCCGCATGGGCCTTGATCTGGGCGGACTGGGCCTCCACGAAGGTCCCGAAGTCCTTCAGCAACACCCGCTTCACGCCGAAGAAGCCGAGGAGACCCTTCACGTGGCTGAGCCCCCGGAGCGTGGCCTTGAAGAGCATGCGGTCATAGCCTGAGAGTGTGCCGGTGATCAGGTGCTCGTGTCGGGCGATGAAGCGCTCCATGGCGAGCCCTCCGCGCTGTCCGCGCAGTACGAGAAGGCCTCCATGGTGCCAGGGGAAGTCGCGAGTGTCATCCCCTTTTGGTTGCGGCCGCTAGGCCGCGCTATGAAATCTGCGTAATCGTTCGACTGAGCTCACGACGAAG
>DASRTO010000419.1:0-4267 GCA_035655915.1 Anaeromyxobacteraceae bacterium | reverse complement strand
CGGCATGGTGCTGCACGAGGGCAAGATCGCCGAGATGAAGACCGGCGAGGGCAAGACCCTGGTGGCGACCCTGCCCTGCGCCCTGAACGCCCTGGCCGGCCGCGGCGTGCACGTGGTCACCGTCAACGACTACCTGGCCCGCCGCGACGCCGAGTGGATGGGGCGGCTCTACAAGATGCTGGGGCTCTCGGTGGGCGTCATCGTGCACGGCCTCACCGACGAGCAGCGGCAGCAGGCCTACGGGGCCGACATCACCTACGGCCAGAACAACGAGTTCGGCTTCGACTACCTGCGCGACAACATGAAGTTCCGGCTGCAGGACTACGTGCAGCGCGAGCTCAACTACGCCATCGTCGACGAGGTGGACTCGATCCTCATCGACGAGGCCCGCACCCCGCTCATCATCTCCGGCCCCTCGGACGAGTCGAGCGAGAAGTACTACCAGGTGAACAAGCTCATCCCCTCCATGATCCGGGACGTGGACTTCAGCGTCGACGAGAAGACCCGCACCGTGGTGATGAGCGACGGCGGCGTCGGGAAGATGGAGCAGAAGCTGGGGATCAAGAACCTCTACGACCCCGACCAGATCGAGTGGCTGCACCACGTGGAGCAGGCGCTGCGCGCCCACCACCTCTACCGCAACGAGGTGGACTACGTGGTGAAGGCGGGCGAGGTCATCATCGTCGACGAGTTCACCGGCCGCCTCATGCCGGGCCGGCGCTGGTCGGACGGCCTGCACCAGGCGGTGGAGGCCAAGGAAGGGGTCACCATCGAGGCCGAGAACCAGACCCTGGCCACCATCTCCTTCCAGAACTACTTCCGCATGTACTCCAAGCTGGCCGGCATGACCGGCACGGCCGACACCGAGGCGGAGGAGTTCGGCAAGATCTACAACCTCGACGTGCTGGTGGTCCCCACCCACCGCCGGATGATCCGCAAGGACGCCGACGACGTGGTCTACAAGACCGAGCGCGAGAAGTTCACCGCGGTCTGCGACGAGATCGCGGCGCGCCACCAGGCCGGGCAGCCGGTGCTGGTGGGCACGGTCTCGGTGGCCAAGAGCGAGGTGGTCTCCTCGCTCCTCAAGAAGCGGGGCCTGCCGCACAACGTCCTCAACGCCAAGCACCACCAGCGCGAGGCGGAGATCGTGGCCCAGGCCGGCCGCAAGGGCTCGGTCACCATCTCCACCAACATGGCCGGCCGCGGCACCGACATCCTCCTGGGCGGCAACCCGGAGATGATGGCCAAGCACGAGGTGGGGCCGGAACCGGACCAGCCCATGGAGGGCGAGGACGAGCCGGCCTTCCTCCAGCGCAAGGTGGAGTGGGAGAAGCGGCTGGCCGCCCGCACCGAGGAGCTCAGGGCCCAGACCGCCCGCGAGCACGACGAGGTGGTGGGCCTGGGCGGCCTGCACATCGTGGGCACCGAGCGGCACGAGTCGCGGCGCATCGACAACCAGTTGCGCGGCCGCTCCGGCCGCCAGGGCGACCCGGGGACGTCGCTGTTCTTCCTGTCGCTGGAAGACGACCTGATGCGCATCTTCGCCTCGGACCGCATCCAGCGGCTGATGGAGATGCTGGGGATGAAGGAGGGGGAGCAGATCGAGCACCGCTTCCTCACCAAGTCCATCGAGGGCGCCCAGAAGAAGGTCGAGGCCCACAACTTCGACATCCGCAAGAACCTCCTCGAGTACGACGACGTGATGAACCAGCAGCGCCGCTCCATCTACCGGCTGCGGCGCATGGTGCTGGGCTTCGGGGCCGGCATCCCGGTGGTCGAGTTCGACGAGGACCCCAAGACCCGCAAGAAGACCCGCCGCGAGAAGGTCTACAGCTGGGGCGACGCCCGCGAGCACATGCTCGACATGATCGAGGACCTGATCCTGGACATGGTGGGCGAGCACTGCCCGGACCGCCTCTCGCAGTGGGACCTCGAGGCCCTGGCGCGCCGGGTGAAGGAGCAGTTCGCGGTGGACATGAAGTTCGCCCCGCCCGCCACCACCCGCGCCAAGGAGGCCCGGGAGGAGGTCTCCGAACAGATCTTCAAGGTGGTGGAGAAGGCCTACCGGGGGCGCGAGGAGATCTTCGGCCAGGACGCCGATGGGGTGCCGCTCCTGAGGCGCTACGAGCAGTATCTCTACCTGCAGGCCATCGACGCGCTGTGGAAGGACCACCTCCTGTCCATGGACCACCTGCGGCAGGGGATCGGCCTGCGCGGCTACGGCCAGCGCGACCCCAAGCAGGAGTACAAGCGCGAGGGCTACGAGGCGTTCGTGCGCATGACCTGGGACGTGAAGTCCGGGGTCGCCGGCAACGTGCTGCGGCTGCAGCCGGCGCGGCAGGAGACGGCCCAGGAGATCGAGCAGCGGCGCATGGCGCTGGCCCGCCGGCAGCGGGTGGTGGAGAGCCACCCCGAGTCGCAGGGCGGCGGCGACGGGGAGAAGGCGGCCGCCCCCAAGCAGGAAACCGTGGTGCGCGAAGGGCCCAAGGTCGGGCGCAACGACCCCTGCCCCTGCGGCTCGGGCAAGAAGTACAAGAAGTGCCACGGGGCCGGCGCGCCGGCCCACACCTGAGCCCGCCCCGGCCCCGCGGTTGGGCGGCGGGCCTGCCCGGCTGCCGCGCCCGAGGTCGCCCTACTCGCCTTCCTGCGTCCGCGGCACCGCGTACTTGGGCTGCGGCGGCAGGTTCATGATCTCCTCGGGGCACAGCTCGCAGATGAAGTCGATGAGGTCGCGCGCCGAGACCATGCCCACCGGCGCGCCGCCGGCGTCCACCAGCGGCACGTGGCGGTAGCGCCCCACGTTCATCTTGTTCAGGGCGTAGGCCACGCTGTCGCCGGGGGAGAGCGCCTCCGGGTCCCTGGTCATGACCTTCGAGACCTTGAGCCGGCCGAAGCCCCTCGCACCCAGGGCCCGGTCGAGGAAGTCGCGCTCAGTGAAGAGGCCGACGAGCTTGCGCGGCTTCTTCTTCTCGACCACCAGCACCGCCGAGACCCGTTTCTTCTTCATGAGGGCGACGGCCTTGGAGACGGTGACGTCGGGCGTGACCGTCACCGCCGTGGCGTTGTGCTTCACCTCCGAGAGCCTGGTGAGCAGGATCTGGCGCCCCACGTCGCGGCCGCGTCCGACCTCCGGCTCGCCCTCGTCGCCTTCCAGGACCTGCACCTCATCCTTGGCGGTCGTCTCGGATACCATGCCTGGACCCTCCGGGTGGTGTGGCTGCCAGGCTCGACATGCTTCCCCCGGTGCGCCGGGTCCGCAATGGCCCAAAGGGGTGAGACGTGCAAGTTCCCGCGCCATTTGACCTCGACCTCACCGTCCGCAGCCACGGCTTCTACTCGCTCGCCCCCTGGCGCTGGGACGAGCAGCGCCGCGTGCTGGGCCGTCCGCTCCGGCTGGCCGGGGGACGGGTGGTGTACGCGGAGGTGGCCGAGCGGGAGGGCCCGCCGAGGGGCCTGGTGGTCCGCGTCACCGCCGCCGGCCGGCTCGGCGCCGAAGGCGGGGCCGAGGCGCGGGAGCAGGTCCGGACCGTCCTCGGCCTCGAGGAGGACCTCGACCCCTTCTACGCGCTGGTGCGCCGGCTGGCGCCGGGGGCGGCCCGCCCGGGGAGCCCGCGCCTGCCCGACCTGCGCTGGGCGGCGGAGCGGGGGGCGGGGCGGATGCTGCGCTCCCCCACTGTCTTCGAGGACGCGGTGAAGACGCTGTGCACCACCAACTGCACCTGGGCCCTCACCGAGACCATGGTGACCAACCTGGTGGAGGCGCTGGGCGAGCAGGGGCCGCTCGGGTCGCGCGCCTTCCCCACCGCCGAGGCCATGGCCCGCCGGCCGGAGCGGTTCTACCGGGGCCGCGTCCGCGCCGGATACCGCGCCCCGTTCCTGCGGGCGCTGGCGGTGGCGGTGGCCTCGGGCCGGCTCGACGTGGAGGCCTGGCGGCGCTCGCCCCTGGACACCGACGCCCTGGGGCGGGAGATCGGTCGCATCCAGGGGTTCGGCCCCTACGCCACCGAGCACCTGCTCCGCCTCCTCGGCCGCCACGAGCACCTGGCCCTCGACTCCTGGAACCGGAAGAAGCTGGCCCGGCTGCGCGGGTCGCGGCGCCAGCCCTCGGACCGGACGCTCCGCCGCTGGTACGCGCCGTACGGTCCCTGGGCCGGCCTCGCCATGTGGCTCGAGGCCACCGCCGACTGGCACTGCCCGGCGGAGAAGCCCAGCTGGCCGTGACGCGTGACAGGCGCCATGAGCCGTCGCCCGGCTGCCGCCGGGCACT
>DASRTO010000418.1:0-3421 GCA_035655915.1 Anaeromyxobacteraceae bacterium | reverse complement strand
GATGCGCCGGCCGTCCGGGTGGAAGAAGGGGGCGAAGCTCGCCGCGCCGAGGTGGGTCACCTGCCGGAGGTCCGCCCCGTCTGCGCGCATGGTGTAGATCTCGAGCTTCCCCGGCCTGACCAGCTTCCGCCCCAGCAAGGCGCGGTAGTCTGCCACCTCGGCCTCGGTGGTGGGCCGGCTCGCGCGGAAGACGATCCGCCGGCCGTCGGCGGAGAAGAACGCCCCTCCATCGTACCCCAGCGCGCTGGTGAGCCGGACCAGCCCCGAGCCGTCGAGCCGCATCTTGTAGAGGTCGAGGTCGCCGTCGCGCGTCGAGGTGAAGACGATCCAGCCGTCGCGGGAGATGGTCGCCTCCGCATTGTACGAGCCCGGGGCGGGGGCGAGCGGACGCAGGTCCGAGCCGTCGGCCCGGACGGTGTAGAGCTGGTAGTCGTGCAGCGCCCAGACGTAGCCCAGGGAGAGGTCCGGCCTGGGCGGGCAGGTCGCGCTCGACTCGTGCGTGGACGAGTAGACCAGCCGCTCGCCGTCGGGGAAGAAGTAGCCGCAGGTGACGCGCCCCTGCCCGGACGATACCCGGCGCCGGTGCGAGCCGTCCGCGCGCATCAAGTACAACTGGTCGCAGCCGGCGCCTTCCGGCGTCGCCTGGAAGACCAGCTCCCGCCCGTCGAAGCTGAAGTAGGCCTCCGCGTTCTCCCCGCCGAAGGTGAGCTGGCGGACGTTGCGGAGGTGCCGCTCGCCCGGAAGCGCCAGGTCGGGCGCCGGGGCCCCGGTGGCGCCCGCCGGCGGCGCCCCCGGCCCGGCGCAGGCGGCCGCGAGAAGGACGGCGGCGAAGGTCGTCCGCGGGATCATGGCTACTTCCGCTCCTCGAGCCTCGCCTTCGCCGCTCGCCGCTCGCCGCCGCGCGCCCACTCCACCTCCACCTCGTCGCCGGGCCGGTGCGACCGGAGCGCGAAGGCGAGGTCCTCGAGGTTCATGATCGCCGTCCCCCCGAGGCGCAGGAGGACGTCGCCGCCGGCGAGGCCGGCATGCTCGGCGGGGCTTCCCGACCGCACTCCGGTGAGGAGCACGCCGGGCTCGCTGCGCTCGGCGAAGTCCGGGATCGCGCCGAGGTAGGCCCCGTAGCCGCGCTCGCGCCGCCCTTCGGACGGCGGCCCGGCGGCGCGGACCACCTCGAGCCGGCCGTCCCGCTCGGCGGCCTCGCGCGCGATGCGGTAGGCGAGCCGGGCGATGGCGGCGAGCCCGTCCGCGTCGACCTTCTCGGGGGTGTCGCTGGGCCGGTGGTAGTCGGCGTGGGCGCCCGTGAAGAGGAAGAGGACCGGGACGCCCCGCGCGAAGAAGCTGGTGTGGTCCGAGGGGCCGTAGCCGTCGCCCCCGAAGGCGAGCGCGAGCGGGAGAGGCGGCGCGCGCCCGGCGGCGGCCTCGACCAGGTCGCGCAGCCCCCTGGCGGTGTCCCCGCCGTCCAGGTACACCTTCCCCTCCCGCGGCCGGCCGACCATGTCGAGGTTCACCATGAGCTGCATTCTCTCGAGCGGGCAGCCGGCGGGCGGGTGCTTCACCAAGTGGGCCGATCCGAGCAGGCCGAGCTCCTCGGCGCCAAAGGCGGCGAACAGCATGCTGCGCCGCGGCGGGCCCTCCTCCACGAAGGCGCGCGCCGCGGCGAGGAGCGCGGCGATCCCGCTGGCGTTGTCGTCCGCGCCGGGGTGGACGGTGCCCGTGAGGTCGGGCGCGAGCGAGGCCTCGCCGCCAAGGCCCAGGTGATCGTGGTGCGCGCCCACCACGACGCACTCCGCCGCCACCGCCGGGTCGCGGCCGGGAAGGATGGCCGCCACGTTGGACGTCTCCGCCTGCTCGTGGAGGACCTCGACGGCGAGTCGTGCCCGGACGCCCAGCGGGCGGGAGTGGGGCTTGCCATCCACCTCGCCCTGCGCCGCGAGCCCGGCCGCGTCCACGCCGGCGCGGGCGAGCGCCGCGGCGGTGATGCGCGCGGCCACGATCCCGGCCCGCGACGAGACCTGCCCTCGCCACGGGGGGAGGTCGTCCGGCCCTCGGTGCGCCCAGACGTCGCGTACCCCGAGGACCGCCGCCGCCCCGTGCTCGCGCGCGTTGGTGGCCTTGTAGCGCCACTCGGCGAAACGGTAATGGCGCGGGTCGCGGAAGGGCGAGGCCTGGTCATTCTCGCGCGGGAAGTCCTGCGCCACCAGGACGATCCTCCCCTTCACGTCGAGCCCTGCGTAGTCGTCGTACCCGAGGTCCGGCGCGGTGATCCCGTACCCCGCGAAGACGACCTCCCCCTCCACCTCGCCGTCGTCGCTGAACCCGAAGGGGAGCCAGTCGGGCGCGAGCGCGGTGGGCTCGCCGGCCACCGTGAGCGCGTTTCGCTCCTTCAGCGTGGCGCGGAAGGGCGCGTCGAACGGCTGGAGGTAGCCTCCGTCGAAGGCTGGGGCGAGGCCGCTCTGGCGGAACCGGTTCGCGATCCAGGCGGCCGCCTCCCGGCCGCCGGCCGTTCCAGTGCCCCGGCCGTCCCGCGCCGCATCGGCGAGCCAGCTCACCTCGGCACGGGCGCGCGCGGGGTCGAACGACCGTTCCGGCGCGGTGCGGCTCAGGGGGCGGAGACCGCAGGCGGCGAGGAGGAGCGCGAGAGCGGCTCGCCTCACGTGAAGGGGCATGCGGCCACTACATAATCTGGTCGGCGGCGCCAGCCCCTTCGGCACCCGCAAGGCCATGCCGGTCTACATGGAGCGGACCATCCTCGACCTGCCCCGGGTCTACCTGAACGGCGGGTCGCGGGGTTCCTGGTGGGCCTCGCGCCGGCCGAGATCGTGCGGCTGCTCTCGCCCGCGCTGGTCGAAGTCGGCATCTCCCAGGAGTGAAATCGGCCGGTAGGCCATCGCCGCCTGGTCGGGCCTGCGCCGGTGTCGGATCGATACGGTACGCTTGTCCAGTATGAGCAAACCGACCGACACAGACAGCGCTCGGGCAACATGGCAGCCGTCCGCGACGCGAGAGGGCTGGGGGACGATCTCGATACCCATCCGCCCGGAGTACCGGCCGGTGGTGGAGAAGGCGATGCGGCTGGCCGGGGCCCTGCTAGGGCCTGGAACCCCTGACTGGCGCAAGCTCGAGTTCATTGCGCTGACGTACCTCTGCGCCCACGGCCGCCCGCGCCGGCGTCGGTAGGGAGGGTGCGGGCGTCTCCGGCTGGGGCCGTCGGCAACTCGACGCCGCTCTGCACCGGCGCCCGCCAGCCCGCCGCCCTGCCGGAATGTCAGACCGGTGCCTATACTGATGTTCAGTATGGGCGAGGCCCTGGACACGAGCGCGGTGGTGGGCGGCGGCCCCACGGACTGCGACGCCGCGCTCGAGGCCCGCTTCGAGGCGGTGCAGGAGGAGATGGCCGATTTCCGCCCCCGCCAGCCGCACG
>DASRTO010000417.1:0-6865 GCA_035655915.1 Anaeromyxobacteraceae bacterium | reverse complement strand
TGGGCCTCCGGGATGAGGTCCGAGCCGCGCAGGGCGTTGCCGCGCGCGTCCACCACCACCCGCTGCTTCCCGTCCACGCCGCGCAGCTCGGCCTCCCAGCGCCGCTCCAGCCCGCGCCGGCCGATGTAGTCGCCGAGCTGGTAGGGCAGCTCGTCCCCGCTCGACTCCTCGATGCGCTGGTTCTCCCGCTCCAGCTCGTCGGCCCCGATCTCGTTCATGTAGCCGAGGAGGTGGCTGGCCCAGGTGCCGAAGCGGTAGTTGCGGTGGGGGTTGGGCATCACCTCCACCGCCCCGGACAGCTCCATGCGGTTGGCCTCGAGCACGTCCAGCTCGTCGCGGCCGACGTCCACCTTCACCGTGAAGGGGCGGAAGCGCTCCAGGCCGCGCGACCGCCCGAGGTGGTCGCGGACGCGCGTCTCCTCCTCCCGCGTCAGGGCGAGCATGGTGGCGAGGCGGGCCACCAGCTCCTCGCACTGCCTCCCGCAGAAGTAGGGGATGATCGTCACGTCGTAGCTCGGCCGCGAATCCACCAGCACGCGCCGGTTGCGGTCGAGGATCAGCCCGCGGTCCGCCGGGATGCGCAGCTCCTTGACGAAGTTCTCGTCGGCCCGTCCCTTGAACTCGTCGCCGCGGAGGATCTGCAGCTGGTAGAGCCGGCCCAGCAGCACGAGGAAGGTCAGGGACAGGACGGCGGTGGCCATCGCCACGCGGCTCCTCTCCTCCCTGGGTCCACCTCCGGGCGAGGTCTGCGGCAGCAGCGGCACGGGCGGACGTCCTCCTAGCCGAGCAGGCCCGTCTCCTCGGGCTCCACCAGCCGGTCGATCCGGACCAGCAGGGCGCGGATGGCCGGCGCCGCCAGGGCGGTGAGGGCCGCCTCCAGGAGCACGCGAGCCAGCACCGGCCACCCGGGGGCCGCCGCCTGGGGGGTGGCCCGCCACAGGAGCATCGCCCCCAGGCCCAGCAGGAACGTCCCGGCGCCGCAGGCCAGGCCGAAGGTGGCCCGGCCACCCACGTCCAGCAGCGTGCCGGCCAGGCGGCTCCCCAGGAACAGCAGCACCGACAGGAAGGCGTGCAGGCCGGGGGGCGCGCCCGAGAGCGCGTCCAGCACCCAGCCGATGGCGGCGGCGCCGACGGCTCCCTCGGCCGTGGCCGCCTTGAGGCCCAGCCACACCACCACCGGGAGCGCCAGGGCCACCGGGTAGCGCCCGCCCCCGAGGGTGCGGAGCAGCGCCGCCTGGATCACCGCCAATCCCACCGCCAAGCCCACCTCGGCGAGCACCTTCCTCATCTCGTCCCCTGGGAGGCTTGCGCGGCGGGCGCCTGCTGCGGCGGGACCTCGCTGGAGGTGACCACCAGCACCTCCTCCAGCTTGGCGGGGTCCACCGCCGGGGTCACCTCGGCGGTCTGGTACAGGCCGTAGGGCTGGCGGCGCAGGTGCGTCACCTTCCCAAGCGGCAGCCCCCGCGGGAAGACCCCGTCGGTGCCGGAGGTGACCAGGGCGTCCCCCTCGATGAGGTCGTCGGCGCGCAGGGCGTAGTCCAGCCGGCACAGGTCCGGCCCGCCCAGCCCGCGCACGGTGGCGCGCGCGCGCGACCGCTCCACCCGCGCCGCCACGGCGCTGTTGCGGTCGACCAGCAGGAGCACGTCGGCGGTCCCGGCGGTGACCCCGTGGACGCGCCCCACCACGCCCTGGGCGGTCACCACCGGCATCATGCGGCGCACGCCGTCCGCGGCGCCGCGGTCGATGGTGACGAGCTGCAGCCCCTTGGGATCGAGCTGGACGCCAACCACCCGCGCCCCGAGGAAGGCGCGCTCCGGGCTTGCGCTGGCGAAGTCCAGGAGCCGCACCAGCCGCTGGTTCTCGGCCTGGATCTGCTCCCACCGCAGCCGCTCCAGCTCCAGGCGCTCCACCCGCTGGCGCAGCTGCCATGCTTCCTCGCGGGCGTGACGCAGCGCGACATAGCGGTCCCAGGCGCGCAGCGTGCCCGCCACCCCCCACCCGACCAGCTTTTCCACCGGGCGCGTCGCGGCCAGCACGGCGCGGTCGACGGCGGTCCGCTCCCCTGGCGTCCGGACGTGGGCGAAGAAGACCCCGAGCGGCAGCATGAGCAGCACCGCGACGACGATGAGTTCGCGGTACCGCTTGAGCAGCTCGAGCACGATGTCTCCGGTGCGGGTGGCGAGGCGGGCTTCGCCTCGAAATTCCTTTGCATTTTAGCCCGCCTCGGTTAGGGTGTCCAACCTCGCGGCCCCCTTTGCAGCGGGCCCCACGCGGAGCTCATCGCCTCATGCTCGACGTCCTGCGCGCCAACAAGAACAGCGTCCTCACCTGGGTCATCCTGGTCGCCATCGCCGTGGTCTTCGTGGTCAGCTTCGGCCCCGGCACGCGCGGGTTCACCGACCGCAACGTCCAGGCCGCCTCCTACGCCGCCAAGGTGGACGGGCGGACCGTCACCGCCGCCGAGTACGAGCAGCACTACGCCCAGCTGTTCCGCCTCTACCAGCAGCGGGCCGGGCAGGCCTTCACGCCGGAACTGGCCGAGCAGCTCGGCCTGCGCTCCATGGCCATGAACCAGCTGGTGGAGCGGGAGCTGGTGCTGGAGGACGCCGCCCGCCAGGGGCTGCGCGTCTCCGACGACGAGGTGAGCCGAGCCGTGAACGAGATGCCAGGCTTCCGGAACGCCACAGGGGAGTTCGACTTCGACCTCTACAAGAGGGTCACCTCCAACAGCTACGGCTCCCCCGCCCAGTTCGAGCAGCGCCTGCGCGAGGACCTGACCCACCAGCGGATGCTGGGGCTGGTGCGCCAGACCGTGAAGGTCCCCGAGGACGACGTGCGCGACGCCTGGCTCGCCGAGGCCGACAAGGCGAGCCTCACGGTGGTGCGCTTCCCGTTCGCCGCCTTCCGCTCCGAGGCGAAGGTGTCGGAGGCGGAGGTGAAGGCCTTCCGGGCCCGGAACGAGGCGCGGGTGGAGCAGTTCTACCGGGACAACGCCTCCCGCTACCACCAGCCGAAGCGGGTGCACGCCCGCCACATCCTGGTCAAGGTGGACGAGAAGGCCGGGACCGAGGCCGAGAAGGCCGCCCGCGAGAAGATCGAGGTCCTGGCGAAGCGGGTCGCCGGCGGCGAGGACTTCGCCAAGGTGGCCGCCGAGGCCTCCGACGACCCCGGCTCCAGGTCCCGGGGCGGCGACCTCGGCTTCTTCGGCCCGGGGACCATGGCCAAGCCTTTCGAGGAAGCGGCCTTCCCGCTCCAGCCCGGCCAGGTGTCCCCACCGGTGCGGACGCGTTTCGGCTGGCACCTCATCAAGGTGGAGGAGGTCCAGGCCGCCAAGGACCAGCCGCTGGAGCAGGTTCGCGAGGCCATCGCCCGCGAGCTCCTCGAAGAGGACGCGGCCAAGGCGCTGGCCCTGAAGCGCGCCGAGGGGGCGCTGGCCGCGGCCCGGGGCGGCCGGTCGCTTTCGGCCCTCTTCCCGCCGGCCGGGCAGGCCGGGACCAGGGCGCCCGCCAAGGGCGGCGGTCCGGCCATCGCCTCCGAGGAGACCGGCTCCTTCACGCCGTCGGGCAACTTCGTGCCCCGCGCGGGCGCGGTGCCGGGCCTGGCCGCCGACGTGGGCAGGGCCGAGGCCGGGCAGCTGCTGCCCAAGGTGTACCAGTCGTCCGAGGCGGCGGTGGTGGCGCAGGTGAAGGAGCGCACCCGCCCCGACCCGGCCCGCTACGCCGCGGCGCGGCCCGACGTGGAGCGCCGGCTGCGCGCCCGGCGGGAGGCCCAGGTCGAGGCCGGCTGGCTGAAGGTGCTGCGCCAGCGGGCCTCGGTGAAGGTGAACGAGGCCTTCCTGCGCGGCGACGTGGCCGCGCCCCCCGTCGACCTCGAGTAAGGCCGACTCGAGCCGCCCGGAACAACTGGCCTGGCTCGTCCCCGCCGGTGGTCCTACACCGCCGCGGGCTCGGCCTGGGCGATGCCGTTGCGGGTGGTCTCCTTCACCCGGTACATGGCCTGGTCCGCCAGCTGCAGCAGGCCCTCCGGCGTGGCCCCGTCGTCGGGGTAGGTGGCCACCCCGAAGCTGGCGGTGACGCGCACCTCCAGCCCGCGCTCGGACTGGAAGACCGTCTCCACCACCGCCCGCCGCAGCCGCTCGGCCACCGCCATGGCCTGGCCGCGGTCGGCCTCGGGGAGCAGCACCACGAACTCGTCGCCCCCGTAGCGGACCGGCACATCCATGGCGCGAAGCTGCCGGCGCAGCACCTCGCCGACCTCCTTGAGCACGGCGCTGCCCACCTGGTGGCCGTGCCGGTCGTTCACCAGCTTGAATCGGTCCAGGTCGAGGAAGATGAGCGAGAAGCAGCGGCCGAAGCGGCGGGCCCGGGCCACCTCCGCCTCCAGCGAGCGGTAGAGGTGGCGCGCGTTGTAGAGGCCGGTGTGGTCGTCGATGAGGGTCAGCTCGCGGATGCGCTCGAAGGCGCGGGCGTTCTCGATGGCGATGGCCGCGTAGTCGGCCAGCGTGGCCAGGGTGCGCAGGTCGTCGGGCGTGAAGGTCCGCCCTCCCTGCGGGTTCACCAGCTCGATCACCCCCAGGGCCCGCCCCTTGGAGCGCAGCGGCACCGCCATCACGCTGCCGGTGCGCAGCCCGGTGGCCTCCTCGAAGCGGGGGGTGAAGCGGCGGTCCTGGCGCGCGTCCTCCAGCAGCACCGGCTGGCCGGCCTGCGCCACCCAGCCGGCGATCCCCTCCCCCAGCGGGAGGCGCCTGGCCTTGAGGCGGTCGGCTCCGGGGCCGACTGCCACCTCGAAGTACAGCTCGCCGCGGGGCTCGTCGAGCAGGAGCAGCGACCACTGCTCCGGGCGGAGCACCTCGCTCACCTTCTGCATGATGAGCTGGAGCACCTCCTTGGCCTCCAGCGTGCTGGTGAGCGTGCGGCCGATGTCGTTGAAGGCCTGCAGCTCGTCGACGGTGCGCTTGAGCTCGCGGAGGAGGTCGTTCGCCTGCATGGCGGGCGTTTCCGTGGTAGCAATACGCCCCGGACGAGTCAAATGCGTCTCACGCTGGCCTCACAGAGCCCGCGGCGGCGCGAGCTGCTGGCCGGGCTCGGCATCCCGCTGGTGGTCCGGCCCGCCGCCGCGGACGAGGCACCCCGCCCCGGCGAGGCCCCGCGCGACTACGTGCTCCGGGTGGCGGCGGAAAAGGCGGCCGCGGTGGACGGCGAGGTGGTCCTGGGGGCCGACACCGCGGTGGTGCTGGGCGAGCGCATCCTGGGCAAGCCCAGGGACCCCGAGGAGGCCCGCGCCATGCTGCGCTCGCTCTCGGGGCGGGCCCACACCGTGCTCACCGGGGTCCAGGTGCGCCGGCGCGACGGCCCGTCGGTGGAGACGGCGGTGGCGAGCCAGGTCCGCTTCGCCCCCATCTCCGAAGCGGCCGTGGACTGGTACGTGGGCACCGGCGAGCCGCTCGACAAGGCCGGCGCCTACGCAGTGCAGGGGGTGGGCGGGGCCTTCGTGCGGGAGGTCTCGGGGAGCGTCTCCAACGTGGTGGGGCTGCCGTTGGCCGAGACCCTGGAGCTCCTGCGCCGGGTGGGGTTTCCCCTCCCCTGGGAGGAGCCGTGACCGTCGCCGAGCGGCTGGCCCGCCTGCGCGCCGTCATCCCGCCCGGCGTGACGCTGCTTGCGGTCTCCAAGGCCCAGCCAGCCGAGGCCGTGCGCGAGGCCTACGCCGCGGGCCAGCGCCACTTCGGTGAGAACTACGTCCAGGAGTGGCGCGACAAGGCCGAGGCCCTCTCCGACCTCCCCGGCCTCGCCTGGCACTTCGTGGGCTCCCTGCAGACCAACAAGGTGAAGTACCTGGTGGGCCGGGTGGCGCTGGTGCACACGGTGGATCGGCTGGAGCTGGCCCGCGAGATCTCGAGACGCTCGTCGCAGCGCGGGGTGGCCACGGCGGTCCTCCTGGAGGTGAACGTCGCCGGCGAGGCCTCCAAGTCCGGCTGCCCCCCGGCCGAGGTCCCGGCCCTGGCGGAGGCGGTGCGGGCGCTGCCGGGCCTCGACCTGCGCGGCCTCATGTGCATCCCCCCCGCGGAGGGCGACCCCCGGCCGCACTTCCGGACCCTGCGGGGACTGCGCGACCGGCTGGGGCTGGCCGAGCTCTCCATGGGGATGAGCGGCGACTACCTGGCCGCCATCGAGGAAGGGGCCACCGTCGTGCGGGTGGGCACGGCCATCTTCGGGGAACGGCCGCCGCGCCGGGCGAGCCCCTGAGCGAGACCCGATCCCGCTACGCCTCCTTCAGGCGCAGCCGTCCCTCGTCGGAGACGCGGACCTTGAACTCCTGCCCGCAGTAGTAGCAGAGCACCTCGTCGCCGTCGCCGAAGCCGTCGTCGTAGGGGTTGTTGGCGTTGCAGGCCGGGCAGTCGAAGTCGTTGAACCGCCGCGACGCGCCTTCCCCGAAGCCTTGCCCCTCGACCTCTTCCTCGTCTCCGGAGTGCGAATCGTATGGCACGTGCGCTGGCTCCCGAGTCGCAAGCCTACGACACTTTGCTCAAGAGTTGCGACATGGATGTCAGGGTGCGGGGCGCCAGGGCGGCGACCTGTGCCGGAAACCCGTGTGATTCTAGCCTCGGCGACGGGCTCCCGGCGAGGGCCGCACCTGGCACTGGCCTTGCTGTTCAGATGGATGGTCCTGGCAGGCTCGCGGAAGATCCCCATGCGCCGTCGCCCCATCGTCGCCGCACTGCTCGCCGCAGCCGCCCTCCCGGCGGCGGCGCAGGTGTCGGGCTTCCAGCCGGGCGAGCAGATCGACCTGGCGGTCGACTTCCTCGGCATCCGCACCGCCGAGGCGCGCATCACCGTCGGCTCGCCGGAGGGGCAGGTGTGGCCCGTC
>DASRTO010000416.1:0-6645 GCA_035655915.1 Anaeromyxobacteraceae bacterium | reverse complement strand
CCATCGTCATGGCCTGCGCCGCCACCCTCTACAAGGCCGGGGTGGTGGTGGAGACCGCCGGCCAGGCAGCCATGGCCCTCCAGCCGCTGGCGGGGCGCTACGCCTCCTGGCTCTTCGCCTTCGGCCTCTTCAACGCCTCCTTCTTCGCGGCCGCCATCCTGCCGCTCTCCACCGCCTACTACGTGTGCGAGGCCTTCGGCTGGGAGTCGGGCATCGACAAGAAGTACGCCGAGGCCAAGCAGTTCTACTGGCTCTACGGGACCATCATCGCCGTGGGCGCCGGGGTGGTGCTGCTGCCCCGCCTGCCCCTGGTGCGGATCATGCTGGTGTCGCAGGTGGTGAACGGGGTCCTGCTGCCCTTCATCCTCATCTTCATGCTGAAGCTCATCAACCAGCCCAGGCTCATGGGGGAGTGGCGTAACGGCCCCTGGTTCAACGCCGTGGCCTGGGCCACCACCGCGATCATGATCGGGCTCACCGGCTGGCTGGTGGTGTCCGGCGCCCGCGACCTCTTGTTGGCCGGGTGACCCCGGCCCGGTGCCAGACCGCGGCCTGGCGCGGTTGATTGTGTGCTCGGGCGCCCCCCGTGAACAGCTGGTCAGGCTGGCGCTGGCGGCGTGAACCGTTGCGGGGTGACGGACCCCGCGCCGGGGGGCGGCAGGGGGCGTCGGAGCCGGTTAGATCGCCGGGGCCGCCCCCGTCGAGGGCGGTGGCCGTCGCGGGGCGACCATGGCGCATGACTCGGCAGCGCACGACGTCTGGGACGTGGGAGCGGGCTACGAGGCGTACGTCGGCCGCTGGAGCCGGCTGGTGGCGCGGGAGTTCGTGCGCTGGCTCGGCGTCCCCCCCGGGGGCCGCTGGCTCGACGTCGGCTGTGGCACCGGCACGCTGGTGCAGGCCATCGCCACCCAGGCCGAGCCACGGCTGGTGATTGGGATCGACCGCTCCCGGGGCTTCGTGGGGCACGCCCGGGCCCGGGTGAACGACGCCCCGAGCGCGTTCCAGATCGGGGACGCCCAGGCGCTGCCGGTGACGGGCGGCAGCTTCGATGCGGTGGTCTCTGGGCTGGTGCTGAACTTCGTACCGGACCCGGCGAGGATGGTGGCCGAGATGGCGCGCGCCGGCCGGCCTGGGAGCGCCGTGGCGCTGTATGTGTGGGACTACGCGGCCGGCATGGAGTTGATGGTCCGCTTCTGGAGGGCGGCGAGGACGCTGGACCCGGCCGCCGCAGCGCTCGACGAGGCGGGGCGGTTCCCGGGATGCGCCCCTGGCCCCCTGGAGGCGCTGTTCGTGGCGGCTGGCCTCTCCGAGGTGGCGACGTGCGCCATCGACGTGCCCACCCGCTTTCGCGACTTCGACGACTACTGGTTCCCGTTCCTGGGAGGACAGGGGCCCGCGCCCGCCTACGCCATGTCCCTCCCCGAGGACCGGCGCATCCAGCTGCGCGAGGCGATCCGCGACTCCCTGCCCGTGGCGCCCGATGGCTCGATCCGGCTCGCCGCCCGCGCGTGGGCGGTGCGCGGCGCCAGGCCGCGCGCGACGGCGGCGCCCTGACGGCGGGGGGAGGAACTCTCTCCGACAGGTCTGGACCAGCCCCCTCGGCGCCTGATCAGAGGCTCAAGGTGCGTGAAGTCACTTCGTCCCAACGCCGATGTTCACCGGGTTGGTCAGCTTCGCAGGGCCCATCCCATCAGCGCGCTCGCGCACGATCATCTCCAGCCTCTGCTGGATGATGATTCTCTCGTGGTTGGACACGTTCAGCATGCCGAGCAGGTGCTCCACGATGGGATTGCTGAACACGATCCAGTCCCATAGCTCCCTTCCGGTCTTGAACTCGGTGGATTCCCTGACGGATTCGACATCGACGCGCTCGAGGCCCGCGGCAGCGAGCTCCTGGCGCAGCCTGTTCGGGTCTGCCAACTGGAATTCGAGAGGAGGAGGATCCGTCGGCGGGCCATTGAAGTCGGGGCGTACCGACTTCACGGCACTCACGAACACGCCGAGAAACTGGATTTCCCGCGGGTCGCCGTAGGCGCTCACGAGCACTCGTCCGCCTGGCTTGACGACGCGCACCATTTCACGGATGCCGCTTGGCATGTCCTCGAACAACATCACGCCGAACTGCGATCCGGCGATATCGAAGGCGTTCGCATCGAGGTCGAGGGCCTGGCCGTCCATGACCCGGGTCTCGAGCAGCAATCCCTCGCGCTGCGCGCGCGCGCGGAGCAACTCGAGCATGACGGCGGACTGGTCAGTCGCCAGGACCTGGGCGCCCAGACGTGCCGCCGGAATGCTCAACGCACCGCTGCCGGCCGCGACGTCCAGGAAGCGCATCCCCGCGCGCAGCCCCGCGCGGCGGAGGCCTTCGTTCCCCAGCCACATCTGCGTCGCCGTGTTGGTCCGGTCATAGCCAGGTGCGATCTCGTCCCACCCGCTGCTCATCGGCTTCCTCCTTCCAGGCGTGCCCGAGAAGGCGCGAGTCATCGCGCGCATGAACCTGCACCGCCGACGGTCACGCTTCGTCCCGGAACCATGCAGGGAGCGTACGCGCAGCGAGGGCACGGGACTTCGCCCAGGCGGACCACTTTTCACATGCACGAAGAATGGTCCGATCGGACCATAGAGACGTTCAGGTCAGGCCTTTGCGCGCCCCAAAGGCGGCTGCGGCGGCCCGGGACGGCAGATCGAGCTTCGCAAGCACGTTGGCGACGTGCCTCTTGATGGTGAATACGCTCACGCCGAGCTGCTTCGCGATCTGAGGGTTGCTCAGGCCGCGCGCGACGAGCCGCAACACCTCGACTTCACGGCGGGTCAGCCCATCGGAGCTGGTCGTGACGGCTCGCTGCAGATCGCGGAGCAGCCTGGTTGCCGTCGCCACATTCCGAGTGCTCCCGAGACGTTCGAACTCGCGTACGGCCTCGTGCAGCTCGGTTGCTGCAACATCGCGGTCGCCCATTGCTGCGACAACGCGCGCGAGCTCGACGCGGCATCGCGCCATCTCCACCGACGCACCGCTTCGGCTCAAAAGATCCAGCGCGTCCTCGAAAGCGTTGCGGGCGTCGTCATAGGCGCCTCCGGACGAGGCGACCAGCCCCTCCCCCACGAGCGCGGTCGCCTTCACCGCTGGGGTGTCGACGGTTGCTGCGATCGATCGCAGTTCATCGAGCGTGGTGCGAGACTGCTCCAGGTCACCGGCAGCGACCTGAGCACGCAGCAGCACATCGAGCGCCATCATGCGGTCCGTTCGGCCAAGCGGCGGAAGCTGGCGCAGGAACCGGCACGCGAGATGGGCCGCCGTAGACGGATCGGACTGCTCCAACGCGAGCGCGGCGCGGCTCAAGATGCCGGATGCGTTGCCACCGTCGACCTGCTTCAAGAGGGAGCCTGCCTCGTCGAGGCGCCCCTGGTGGCGTCGCAGGTCCGCGAGGCGAACCAGCGCCTCGTGTCGCAGCGCGGGGCGATTGGCTCCAAGCTGGTCGAGGACGGACTCTAGCTCACGTTCTGCCTCTGGCCAGGAGCCCATCCATGTGAGCACTCCGGCATACTGGGTTCGACACACCGCGAGCAGGAAGTGGAATCTCGTGCGTTCGCAGAACTCCCGGACGCGCTGACACCACTGCGCCGCTCGCGCGAAATCGCGGATGCGCTCACACGCGGTGACGAGATAACAACACGATAGCCCGATTGCGACCGGATGTGTCATCTCGCCAGAGGTGGCGGCCGTCGTAGCCTCGTCGAGCCGTGGCATGCCCTCGGGGACATCGCCGTCCACGACGAGCGCCAACCCCTCGAGCGCCAACGCGGTCATCTCGAGGTCGACGTCGGACAGCTGCCGGGCGAGGGCGGCTGCTTCGACCGCCAGGCTTCGCGCGCGGGCGGGGCTGTCGCCGCTCGCGAGCGCCAGGTCGCCTTCCCAGAACTTGAGCCATCCCTGCTCGGGGATCGGCTCCAAGCCATCGAGGAGGCGGTGCGCCCGCTGGTGCCAGCCCCGGCCGACGGCAGCCTCGCCTCGGAGTTGAAGACAGTCTTCCGCCAGCGCCATCGCAACACGACCGGCCCCCCGTCGATCGCCCCGGCGGCGGTACAGCCGGTACGAGCGCTCACGCGCATCGAACACCGCCACGTCGTCGTCGAGCCACCAGGCCGCCATCCCGAGGCCCTCGAGCGCCTCGGGCGTCTCCTCCACATGCAGCGCTTCCTCGAACGACGCGCGTGCAAGTTGCCACTCTCGGCGGGCAAGCGCTTCCTGGCCCCTGGCAATGGCAGCCACACCTGCTGCACGGCGCTTCATCACCCGGCCGCGCCCCTAGGGCTTGCAGATCTCGCCTTCGTAGCGGCCGGTCCCGCCCCCCACCGGGTCGAAGGTGCCGGTCGCCGTGATGGTCCCGGTCGCGCCGGCCCAGACGCCGGTGCCGCCGACGGCGACGTCGACCTCTGCGAACTCGTTCTCGCCGGCGGTCTTGAGAGCGATGGCGTCCTTCGTGAAAAGATCGCCTTCGGGCGTGTGGATGACGTTGTCGCCGGTCAGGAGAACCACCTCGGTCGTCGGCGTGTCCGCCGTCGGGATGAGGCTGCTCCCGGTGAAGTCCGAGGTCCCCTTGAGGTCGCCACGGTACTCCAGGGCGGCACAGACGCCGACAGTCGACAGGCACCCCGGCCCCGACACGGGCTGGAGGAAGAACTTGCCGGATAGCTTCTTGCAGTCTGCGGCGGCTTCGCCGCCGCCGAGCGCCGCGGCCGACGCGACGACCAGCGCCAGAATTCTCGATGCGTGGTGAGCGAACATGGGCCTTCCTCCCGGCGCGATCTGCCATCGCGCAAAGAACACACGCATAAGGCGGACGGTCGGGTGGGCAATGGCCTCGATGGGCCGTATCCTCCACGACCCGCGATCCGCGTGAACGCCGCGCGTTAGCCGCGAGTCGGGCCGAGAAACGGGTGCTTGACCGTCGGCGGACCCTTGGGAGGAGCCCCCGCCCTACTCTAGATATTTGCCCAGCAGCGGCCGGAGCTTCTTCCTGGTCTCCTCGGGGATCTTGGCCTTGTCCGACCAGATGGCGAGCTGCAGCGCCGACTGGCAGGGGCAGGCCTTCTCGGCCAGCGCCGGCACGCCGGGAACGGCCCGCCGGATGAGCTCGATGGCGTTCTGGGTAGCCACCTTGACGTTGGAGAGGATCTCCTCCAGCAGCTTCGCCTGGTCCACGTTCGCCGGGTGGGGGCGCCAGCAGTCGTAGTCGGTGGGCAGCGCCACCAGCGCGTAGCAGATCTCCGCCTCCCGGGCCAGCTTGGCCTCGGGCATGGCGGTCATGCCGATGAGGGTGGCGCCCCAAGCGCGGTGGAGCTCGCTCTCGGCGCGAGTGGAGAACTGCGGCCCCTCCATGCATACGTAGGTGCCGCCCTGGTGGACGCGGGCGGGCAGCCCGGTGGAGGACTTCACCAGTAGATTTCGCAGCGCCGGGCAGAACGGCGAGCCCATCTCCACGTGAACCGCCAGGTCCTCGAAGAAGGTGCCGCGCCGGCGGTAGGTCTTGTCGATGATCTGGTCCGGGATGACCAGCGACCTGGGGGCGATGTCCTCGCGCAGGCTCCCCACCGCCCCGCTGGCCAGGAGATGGGTCACCCCCAGCGACTTGAGGGCGAAGATGTTGGCGCGGTAGGGGACCTGGGAGGGGTTGAAGAGGTGGCCGTCGCCGTGGCGGGAGAGCAGCGCCACCTCGAGGCCGGCCACCTCGCTGACTGTGATGGGCGACGACGGCCGCCCGAAGGGCGTGTCCACGTCGTGGACCTTCCCGCCGCCCAGGGACCCGAGTGCCTCGCCCAGGCCCGTCCCGCCGATCACCCCCAGCATCACCCGACCCATCGATTCCTCCCCCGTCGAGCCGCGCAGTCTACCCCAGGTCGCCGCCGGGCGCGCTCCCGCGGCTGGGGGACGCTCGCCTCCTCGAAAGGAAGAGGCCCGCCGGTTCCCCGGCGGGCCTCGTGGAAAGATGCGGCGGCGACCTACTCTCCCACACGGCTTCCCGTGCAGTACCATCGGCTCTGGTGGGCTTAACTTCCGTGTTCGGGATGGGAACGGGTGTGACCCCACCGATATAGCCACCGCAAACCTTGGAAAGAGCGGACGGCCTCGCCGTCCGACACCGATACGAAGGGTAGCCCTGCATCGACCAGCGCGGCCTATTGGGCCGGGTCCTCCAGGGGACCTCGACCTCGACCTCGACCCAGGCGCCTTGCGGCCTGAGAAGAGGGAGACCAAGCCTCACGCCCGATTAGTACCGGTCAGCTCAGCGCCTCACAGCGCGTACACCTCCGGCCTATCAACCTCGTCGTCTTCGAGGGGGCTTCAGGGGGCTTGCGCCCCGGGAGAAGTCGTCTCGAGGTTGGCTTCCCGCTTAGATGCTTTCAGCGGTTATCCATTCCGCACATAGCTACCCAGCGATGCCTCTGGCGAGACAACTGGTACACCAGCGGTGCGTCCATCCCGGTCCTCTCGTACTAAGGACAGATCCTCTCACTTCTCCTACGCCCACGGCAGATAGGGACCAAACTGTCTCACGACGTTTTGAACCCAGCTCGCGTACCGCTTTAATTGGCGAACAGCCAAACCCTTGGGACCTGCTCCAGCCCCAGGATGCGATGAGCCGA
>DASRTO010000415.1:0-3768 GCA_035655915.1 Anaeromyxobacteraceae bacterium | reverse complement strand
GTGCCGCCCAGCTTCCCGTGCGTCAGCAGTCGGGCGATGTTGGTGAGGGTGCCCGGGTTGTCGGACTGATACCAGGAGAGGATCTCCTTGACGCGGGCGGTGGTGTGCTCGTGCATGGCTTCTCCGAAGAATGGGCGGGGGGCGACACCGTCCCCCGTTGTCTCTGCGTGGGTTATAGCACTTCGGCACCGCCGGGGGCCGGCGACGTGACCCCACCCGCCGGGGTCGCCCCGGGTGAGGCGGCCGGAGCGGCGACGGCGGCGGCCCCAGGGGACGCCGCCAGGGCCGGGGCGGCGGGCGCGGTCGCCGCGGGAGCAGCGGTGGCCCGCGCCGCGCGCCCGGGCACGACCGCCGGGAAGCAGCGGGCCAGGTAGCCGCACCCCTCGGCGCGGCAGCGCGGCTCGGAGCGCCCCAGCTCCGGCGGGGTGCGCCACTCGCCGTCGCCGCGGAAGACGCCCAGCGCCAGGCGAGGGGCCTCGGCGGCGAAGCGGTCCATCTCGGCGGACGACGGGGTGAGGTCGGCGGCGCCGAGAGCGCCGCGCAGGAACTGGATCCCGGCCCGCACGCTCCGCCCGGGGAAGGCTCGCCCCGCCGCCAGCGCGTAGGCGGTGAGCTGAAGCCGGTAGCGCTCCCGCTCCTCGGGCCGGCCCACCGAGTACTTGAAGTCCACCACCGTCACCTGGCCCCGTTCCTCCCACAGCGCGTCCACGGCGCCGGAGAGGTAGCAGGCGGGGAGGCCGCCGGCTCCGTCGAGGCGGAGCAGGAAGGGGACCTCGCGCCGCAGGACGCCGGCGCGGGCCAGGGCGCCGAAGCGGTGGCCCGGCGGCGCCTCCAGGAACCGCGAGACGTCGCCCAGGATGCGGCGCACCGCCGGGCTCGCGGGATCGTAGCCTCGCCGGGCCGCGGCGGCCGCCAGCTGGGCGCGCCGCTCCAGCGGCGGCGCGGCCAGGTCCGACTCGGCCAGCATGGCGTGGGCCAGCGTACCGCGCGCGGTGGCCCGGGCCGGGTCGTCCTGCGCCGGCGCCCCGCCCTCGGACGGCGCCCGCTCCGGCAGGCCCAGCCGGAAGGCGAAGGCGTGGCGGCGCGGGCAGCGAGCGTACTCGGCGAGGTCGGTCACCGCCAGCCGCACCGCGGCGAGCGGCGCGGCCCCGGCGAGCGGCGGGGGCCGCGGCGGCTCGGGCGGCGCCGGGGGCGGCCCGGCCGGAACCGGCGCGCGCGGCGCCACCGCGAGGGCGGAGGCCTCGGCGGCGGGGACCGGCGCCGCCAGGTCCGGGCGGACGGCCAGGGCCGCCTCCACCAGGGCCGCCCAGGTCCCCTCCCCGCCCCCCTCGCCGGAGAGGACCAGGTAGTCGCGGGCCCGGGTGAGGGCCACGTAGAGGAGCCGGAGCGTCTCCGCCGCCGCGGATCGCCGCTCCTCCCGCCGCAGCCGGAGGAGCGCCTCGCCCGCCTCGAAGCGCTCCTCGGCCAGGTCCAGGAAGGCGGCCACCAGCCGGCCCTCCCCGTCCCAGGCCGCCCGGCGGGCGTCGGCGCGCGGCCTCGCCGAGAGGTCGGGCACCGCCACCACCGGCCACTCCAGCCCCTTCGCCTGATGGACCGAGAGGAGCGCCACCGCGTCGCCGGCCTCCGGCTCGGCCTCCGGCTCGCGCGGCGGCCGCCGGGCCAGCTCGCGCAGCCGTTCCGCGAAGGCGCGGGGCCCGCCGCCGGAGGCCTGGAAGCGGCCCGCCAGCCGGAGCGCCTTGCGGAGGTTCTGGAGGCGCCGCTCGCCGTCGGGCGAGGCGAGGTGCGCCGCCTCGAGGTCGAGCCGCTCCACCGCTCGGGCCAGGAGGTCCGGGAGCGGCAGGCGGTCGCGCAGGGACCGGAGCGCCCGCCACTCGGCCAGGAAGCGGCGCAGGCGCATGAGCTCGGCCTCCAGCTCGGGTCCGGCGCCAGCCCCCCAGCCGGCCCGGGCCGCGGCCGCCACCTCGTCCGGATCCCGGCGCGCCAGGGTCGAAAGGCCGAGGCGGGAGAGCAGGAGCAGCGTGCCGTCGGAGACGGCGCAGGCGGGCGAGCGCAGCAGGGCCGCCCAGGCCACCTCGTCGCCGGGCTCGGCGAGGGTCACCACCAGCTCTCCCAGGTCCCGCACCTCCGGCGCCTGGTAGAAGCCGCCGCCGCGGGCCAGGCGGTAGGGGACGCCGGCGTCGCGGAGGGCCCGCTCGTACTCGCCCACCTGCGTCAGGCGCCGGAAGAGGACCGCCACCTCACCGTAGCGGGGCGCCCGCCGCCCCCCGCCGGCGCCATCGGGCACGGTCACCCCCGCCTCGCCGGAGACCAGGGCCCGGATGCGGGCGGCCAGGGCGCGAGCCTCCCGCGCCCGCCGCTCGGCGGCCGGGCCGCCCTCGCCGTCGCCGAGCACCTCGCAGGCCGGGGCCAGGCCGTCCTCCCGCGCCGGCGCCAGGCGATCGGCCCCGCCGAACCCGACCTCGTAGGGCCGGGCGCCCGCCCCGGGCGCGGCCCGCTCCAGGACCGCGTTCACGAGGTCCAGGACCGCCGGCGCGGAGCGATGGTTCCGGGCCAGACGGACCACCCGGCCGCCGGGCGCCCGCTCCATCCGCTCGAGGAGCCCCGCGAAGACCGTCACGTCGGCGCCGCGGAACCGGTAGATCGACTGCTTCAGGTCGCCCACCGCCAGGAGCAGCGGCCCGGGCGGCTCGCCGCCGGCGACGAGGTCGAAGATCTCCTGCTGGACCCGGTTCACGTCCTGGTACTCGTCCACCAGGAGCGCCCGGGTCCGCACCCGGACCTCGGCCCGCACCCCGGGGTCGCGGCGCAGCAGGTCCCGGGCCCCGAGGAGCAGGTCGTCGAAGTCCAGAACCGTCCGCCCCGCCTTGCGGCGCGCGTAGCCCTGCTCGGCCGCCTCCACCAGCCGGCACAGCGCCCGAGCCTGCGGCACGGCCAGGAGGCCGGCCACCGCCGGCACCAGCGCCTCCGCGGCCTGCGAGAGCGCCGCCCGCGCCGAGGCCAGCCCGGGCGGCTCGCCCTTCCCCGCTCGCCAGCCGGAGAGCGCTTCGGCGAGGCCCGCCAGTCGCCGCGCCGCCTCGAGGTCCGGGGGCCGGTGGCGGTCCGAGGGGGCGAGCGCCTCCAGCGCCGCCCCGAGCGCCTCGACGGCCCTCCGTCCGGAGGCGGTTCGCGCCTCGCCGCGCCGCGCCAGGAGGGCCCCGGCGGCCGCCAGGAGGTCGTCCCGGGCTCGCGCCGCCGCGGCCGGGTCGGCCGGCGCCGGCTCGGGCGGCCCGGCGAGGCCCAGGGAGGCCCGCTCGCGGACCAGCTCGGCGAGCAGCGCGGCGAGGCCGCGGCGGCCGGCGGCGCCGTGGCCGGCGAGCAGCACCCGCGTCGCCTCGTCGCCCCCGGCGGCCGAAAGCGCCGCGTCGCGGCAGGCCTCGCGCCGCAAGGCGTCGGCGGCGTCCTCCTCCAGCACCTCGAACTCGGGGTCCAGCCCGGCCTCGACGGGGTGCTCGCGCAGGAGGGCAGCGGCGAAGGCGTGGATGGTGCCGACCGTCATCCGATCCAGGGCGTGGAGCCGGCGGCGCCAGGCCACCGCCTCGTCCCCCGCCGCCCGGCGGGCGCGCTCGGCCACGGCGCCGCGCAGGCGCTCCTCCAGCTCGGCGGCGGCCCGCTCGGTGAAGGTGATGGCCGTGAGCGAGGCGGGGTCGCAGGGCTCGCCCAGGGCCTCGCCGCCGAGCAGCGACAGCGCCAGCTCCACCAGGGCCCGGGTCTTGCCGGCGCCCGCACCCG